>JBFFMO010001026.1:0-2212 GCA_041554035.1 Allomicrovenator sp.
TATCCGGAGACATAATGAAGCGACCACTTGTCGTGATCGGACTCTTGGGCTCCACCCTTGACCGGGGAGCAGCCCGGCGTTGGGAGAAATGGAGACCTACGGTTTCGCTGGCCCAGCAGGAGGATCTCCTGGTCGACCGGCTGGAACTTCTCCATCAACCGCAATTTTCGAAACTGGCCGAAGTCATCGCCGACGATGTGCGTACGCAGTCACCGAGTACCGAGGTCCGACTGCATGAACTCAAGTTTAGCGACCCATGGGATCTGGAGCCAACTTACTCCGCTCTCTATGATTTTGCGCGAACTTATCCGTTCGACCCGGAAAAGGAAGACTACCTTGTGCACATCACAACCGGCACGCACGTGGCTCAAATCTGCCTGTTTCTACTGGCGGAATCTCATCATCTTCCTGCTCGGTTGATACAAACCAGACCGTCCAGACGCAAGGAAGTACCCGGAGACTACGAGATTATCGATCTCGATCTGTCCACGTACGACCAGATTGCCCGCCGATTTGCGCAGGAGGCAGCCGAGGAAGTTTCGTTCCTAAAAGCCGGAATCGAGACGAAAAACGCGGCCTTCAATGATTTGATGCTGCAAATCGAACGTGTGGCGACGGTTTCTCAGGCGCCGGTGCTTCTGCTTGGGCCAACCGGGGTCGGAAAGACGCTTCTGGCCCGACGAATCTTCGAGCTGAAACGCAGAAAACGACAGTTCGCAGGGCGTATGGTCGAGGTCAATTGTGCAACATTACGAGGCGACGCCGCGATGTCCGCCCTCTTTGGCCATCGACGAGGAGCGTTCACAGGGGCCGTTGAAAACCGAGACGGACTTCTGCGGGCGGCCGACAAAGGAATGCTCTTTTTGGACGAAATCGGGGAGTTGGGCTTGGACGAGCAAGCCATGCTTCTTCGCGCCATCGAAGAGAAACGTTTTTTACCGGTGGGGTCAGATAACGAGGTTCGATCGGAGTTTCAGCTCATCGCGGGCACCCACCGAAATCTCCACCAGGCGGCCAAAAAAGGAGAGTTCCGCGAAGATCTGCTCGCACGAATCGACCTGTGGACCTTCGAGATGCCAAGCCTGCGTGAGCGCCGAGAGGACATCGAACCCAACATCGATTACGAATTGGAGCGCTTCGGCGAGTTGGCAGGTGACCGTGTGACCTTCAACAAAGAGGCGCGCGCAGCATACCTGCGCTTCGCCACGCATGACGCCGTCTGGGCTGCGAACTTCCGAGACCTGAACGCCTCGATGACTCGGATGGCCACACTCGCCCCAGGCGGACGCATCAACACCGAAACGGTCAAAGACGAAATCAAGCGACTTGAGCGGCAATGGGGAGTCGGCTCGACGGCACTGGATTTGTGCTACGAAGTGCTTGGCGAGAAGGCCGATGACATAGACCGATTCGACCGCGTGCAACTCAACGACGTGTTGAGAGTCTGTTTGGAGTCGCAAACTTTGTCAGAGGCTGGCAGAGCGTTGTTTGCGGCCTCTAGGAAGAATAAGGCCAATCCAAATGACGCCGACCGCCTAAGAAAGTACCTATTGCGATTCGAACTCGACTTTCGGGACGTTCAAAACACGCTTTCGACGCAACAAAAATGAGCGATTCACGCGTTCAGGAGACCAAAACATGATCGATACGCTTCAAATCCTACGCGACACGTGGAACAGACTGCAGGCCCTGCCCGGCGGAAGACGCGCATTTTCAAAGATGGTGGGGACGATGGCGCCCTACACAGGGACGATCTCGCCGGAGGTTCTAGAACTTGAACATGGTTTCTCTCGGGTGCAGATGACGGACCGTCGCCGTGTTCGAAACCACCTCAAGTCCATCCATGCCGTCGCGCTGATGAATTTGGCAGAAGCAGCCAGTGGATTGGCATTTGTTTATGGGTTGCCGCCTCAGACTCGGGCAATTCTGACCGGGCTCTCCATCGACTACCTCAAGAAGGCCCGTGGAACGCTGGTCGCGGAGTGCAGGTGCGAGCCCCCCGCCACCAATGACCGTCAGGAGTATGAGATCGAAGTCGTCACTCGAGACAGGTCCGGCGAGATCGTCACTCGAGCTCGGGCGAAGTGGCTGGTCGGACCTCTGTAGATTTACGCAGCGCCCCGCCTCCCGTGATGGCGACGGCGACACCGACAAGCGTCAGCGCACAGCCAACGATCACGGGCCCATCAGGCAGCTCAGAAAAAACCCACCA
>JBFFMO010001027.1:0-2208 GCA_041554035.1 Allomicrovenator sp.
GGCATCGATCGCTGGATTTGGCGAAGTTTTTGGCATTCCAGACGGGCTTAACGCGTGGTTTGGAACCGACTTCGAATACGCGAGTTCCCTTTTAAAAGAGGCGTCAAATCGCTCGCCTGTCTCGGCCGAACGCCTTTTTGAGCAGGGGCGAATCTACCGCCAGATTGTGAACCTCATGCTTGCCCACCGGAGGCCAAGCGAATTGCTCACGACCGCGACCGAACAGTTGGAAGACAAGACCGACGCTTACCTGCGAATCCTTCAGCGCGACGGAGTCATCTCGCCGGCCCTGGCCCACGCGGCGACGATTTCACGCACTCCGATTCAAGTCGCCCTCACACCAGAGAGGCTCGATTTCAGCCGCCAGAAATTGGTTTCGGCCCTGCGCACCCACACGATGGAGGCGACAGATATCAACACGCTCTACGAGTTGGACCGTCTGGACGCCACGGTCGACACGACGGTGGATATGGATGTCCAACTCGCGGTCGAAAATATGCTCGAAGGCCTGTCCAACAAGTCGGCCATCTCGGATCTTGGCGTTGATCGCTTCGGGGATGGGGACGCGGCCGACGTGATCTACAGTTTTACGCTCTACGAAAGAAAGGGCGCCGAGAACCTGCTCCGGGTTCAGGCGGACACGTTAGACGAGCCCCTGAACATCAATGAACATGTCAAATTGGACCTCGGTTCCACCGCAAAACTGCGAACCTTGGCTGCCTATCTGGATCTGGTCGAGACCATGTTTGGCCTCTATCGCCCGATGACCAATGCAGAGCGTAAGAAGATCGTTGTGGACCCCATTGATTCGCTCCGACAATGGGGATTGGGGTGGTTGAGCAGCCATCCGGATGGCGACCTGCGGCAGATGCTCGAAGCGTCGATGGAAAGGAAGTTTTCGGCCAACCCCAACGAAGAGTTTTTTACCGGGGGCGGTCTGCATCGTTTTGAAAATTTTGACGAAAAACAAGACCACCAAAATCCGACGATTCGCGAGGCGTTCAAAAGGTCGATCAACCTTCCCTTCATTCGCGTGATTCGCGAGGTGATCCGATTCCACATGTTCGACATGCCCGGTTCGGATCGCACGATTCTGATGGACGAAAAACACCCCGCTCGCCACGAGTATCTGGCCCGCTTTGCAGATTTTGAAGGAAGCGTGTTCCTCGGCCAGTTCTGGTTCAAGTACGCGGGGCTCGATCAGAAAACCGCGTTCCGGAAATTCCTGCGCGGGCAGAAGTGGACCCCTCGAAGCCTTATTGCCGCTTATCGCGTGGTGTATCCCGACCACGACATTTACACGGTCAATGCGATTGTGAACGAGGTCTATGGACCGGTCGCGTTTTCGACTGAACAGACGATCTTCGACGATGTCGACCCCGCTCGATGGCCGAGTTGGAACGATCGAGCCTACCTGGCTGGTTGTCACCCCTTGGAGCTCTGGCTCTTAAGGGAACTTGGGAAGAACCCCGACCTGACCCTGCAGTCCGCCGTCGATGCCACGCCGGAATTGAGGCAGGAGATCTACGCTTGGCTCTTCAAAAGCAACCGCAAGAAGGCGCAGGACACCAGGATTCGAATCATGCTTGAGCAGGACGCATTCGCTCAATTGCACGCCCAATGGAAGCGGCTGGGGTATCCGTTTGACCGCCTCGTGGCCTCATATGCAACGGCGATTGGGTCCTCGGCCGATCGGCCTGATGCACTCGCCGACTTGATGGGAATCGTCATCAACGGTGGCTTGAAGATACCCAAAACACGAATTTCATCGATTCATTTTGCCGCCAACACCCCCTATGACACGGTCATGGTGCGCGATCCTGCGCCTCCAGAACGCGTGCTGGCGGCAGAGACTGCGGCTACCTTGCGTGAGGCCTTGCTGGGAGTGGTTGAGTCCGGCACGGCTCGTCGGATCAATCGTCATCGAACCCGAGACTGGACGATCGGCGGCAAAACAGGAACGGGCGACCATCAGCGCTACACGTTCGGCCCGAAGGGTGAAAAACTCACGTCAGTGGCGATCTCCCGCTCGGCGACCTTTGTGTTTTTCATCGAAGACCGCTTCTTTGGGACGATGACGGCGTTCGTTGAGGGCGATAAAACCGACGATTACACGTTCACAAGCTCTCTGCCCGTGACCATCGTTGGGCATATGTTGCCCTTGCTCGATCCGCTGGTCGACAAGCCCACAAAAATCGAAACTCCTGA
>JBFFMO010001028.1:0-2207 GCA_041554035.1 Allomicrovenator sp.
AGGGGCAAGATTAATTACTCTCCACCAGCAGTGGCAAAATAGACGGCTTGTGGGCGTCGATGCTGGGCCGTTGGAACAATCATCGGGAGCCGATGTCTGAATGAATGAATTATTGAAGGTAAGTCATGAAAAGAACCGTCGTAATGCTACTCCTCTTGGCGGTTGTCGCGCCCTCGTCCGCCGCGGCGTTCTGCGGTTTCTACGTCGCGCCGGGCGACGCCAAACTTGTGAACAAGGCCACACGCGTCGCGTTGATGCGTCATGGGACTACGACCGTGATGTCGTTGCAGCCTGACTACCAGGGGCCTGCAGAGGGCTTCGCGATGGTGATTCCGGTACCGCAGGTCCTGCAGAAGGAGGACGTCAAGACGCTCGATAGGTCTCTTTTTGATACGCTTGATGAGTACACCAGCCCACGCATGTCGGAGTACTGGGAACAAGACCCATGTCCCCAGCCGGGACTCTCAAGCGGTGAAGGCAGCAGCTTCAACTACCCCACTGTCTCCGACTATGGATTGAAGGGGCAAGCATCCGTTCCCACCGAGAAACCCTTTGTCAAAATTGAAGCCAAATTCGCTGTCGCTGAATACGATATTTTGGTTTTGAGTTCGAACGACGGAACGGCACTTGAAAGCTGGCTGACCGAGCGGAAATACAAGATTCCCAAAGGTGCCGCGCCCTACTTGGCTCCATACATCAATTCCGGGATGTACTTTTTTGTCGCCAAAGTTGACCCCAAAAGGGCCAAATTTGAAGGCAATCAGGCTGTTTTGTCGCCGCTTCGTTTTCACTACACCAGCGAGGACTTCACGCTGCCCATTCGTCTAGGAATGATAAATGCCGACGGCGAACAAGACATCGTGGTCTTTGTTTTGGGCGAAGAACGTTTTGTGCCTGCCAACTACCCGCACGCGCCGATTCCCACCAATATTGTCGTGAAAGACAAAGTTCGTGAAAATTTTGCCCAATTTTACGAGGGTCTTTTTGCCAAGACCCGTAAAAAAAACGAGGACGCGATCATCACCGAATATGTGTGGGAATTGGCCACGATTCAGTCCAAAACCTCGATCGGGCAGGGCTACCACTGCGACCCTTGCACCTCGACCGTGACCTATTTCACCCCGGAATGGTTGGTGTCACTTGGCCTCGATGTCTTTGGCGTGGGCTCTTCACCTGAATCGAAAGTCGCCAAACCGCTTGCCGCAGGCGCGCCCAAGAAGTTGGTCGTAACGCGACTTCACGGTCGCTTCAAACCTGACCTGAAGAAAAACCCGGACATCGTGTTCCAGAAAGCCACACCGCTCTTTGGTGGCATGGGCACTCCCGACAAAAAAGGTAAGTTGGAAGCCACCAAATACCGAGACGCCATCAACATGTTTCAGGGACGCTACATTCTGCTGAATAAATGGAAAGGCGAAGCCCTGTGCAAATCGCCACAATACGGCAATTGGGGAGGGCCTCCCAACGGCGGAGCTCCTGCTGCGAAGAGTAATGGTGCGAGTTTTGGAAAGAAATCCAAAGCTCTTAAACCCGAGAGCTATGTGAAGGGTAAGATCAATTACTCTCCACCTGCAGTGGCCAAATAGTCGACATTGATGAGTCGACGCATGGCCGGCTTATGGAACATTCATTTGGCGCCGGTGTCTGGACCCACGAATCGTTTAAAGGCTGGGTCATGAAAAGAATCGTGGTTTTGTTACTCCTCTTGGCGTTTATCGCGCCCTCGTCCGCGTTCGCGTTTTGTGGTTTTTACGTCGCTCCAGGCGACGCCAAGCTTGTGAACAAAGCCTCACGCGTCACTTTGATGCGTCACGGTACGACGACTGTGATGTCGCTGCAGCCGGATTATGAGGGGCCGGCAGAGGGCTTCGCGATGGTGATTCCGGTGCCGCAGGTCCTTAAAAAGGAGGACGTCACGACGCTCGACCGCTCCATTTTTGACGCGCTCGATAACTTCACCAGCCCGCGTATGTCCGAATATTGGGAGGAAGACCCGTGTGGGTCGCACGAAACAACCATTTGCGACACGGTTAGAACACTTTCAACACCTGTCCCCCAAAAAAACCGCAAATCGTCCAAAAGGGCGGAAAAACCCACCGTCAAAATCGAAGCCGAATTCCCCGTCGCCGAGTACGATATCTCGGTCTTAAGCTCAAACGATGCCATGGCGCTTGAGACTTGGCTCACCGATCATAAATTCACAATTC
>JBFFMO010001029.1:0-2202 GCA_041554035.1 Allomicrovenator sp.
CGCAGTTCTTGGACGACCGAGTTGTCGGCCGAATTGACCACAAATCGCACCGAGCCTAAGTGGTCGCGCACAAACATGTAAGTCACGCCGCCCCGCACCATATAGTCGGGCACGTTGATGCCGGTGCCGTAAATGTAGGCGGTGGTGGTCACGCCGTTGGCATCGACCTCGGCAACGGGCGAGAGCCCACCGGCCCACAGGTATCGATGGGTCGTCGTGCCGTTGATTTTCCGGCCGATACGACGTTTTAGCGCGTCGTATTGGTAAGTCAGGGTTCGGCCATCTGGCAGCACGACTTGCTGCAGCTCGCCCATCACGCCGTAGGTGTATTGAGTGATGGCGGCGCCGTCTGATTTTCGGGTGCGTTGCCCCGCTGCGTTGTACTGATATAGCGTGCTGCCGTAGCGCGTTAGTTGGTCGTCGGCGTTGAGGGTTATCTGGGCCGAGGTCACTGTTTCTGCGGCAGAAACCACGCCGATTCGGTTGGAGTTGGCATCGTATGAATACGTGGCGCTGACCACACCGTTCACGCGGACTTCGACGATTTGGCCAAGCAAGTCGTAAGCGTAATCGTACGTGGTGGTCGTGCCTTGAAGCACCTCTTGGGCCTGTGTGATGCGGCCCAAATCATCGCGGGTGTACTGCACACGTAATAAATCTGCACCTGTGCGAGCACGTAGCTCGCGGAGTTCTCCAAACTCGCTGTAGGTGTAGTCGACCTGCGCCGTTCCGACCTTTCGCTGTTTCAGAAAATACGTGTTGGCGAGATAGGAGATCGACTCCGCACCGATTTGCAGCGGCAAGCCGTCTTTGTCGTAAGTGTAGTCGATGACCTCGCCATTGATCGACATCGAGCCAAGGCTCAACGTGCCGTCCTCCCACGTCCAATCGACGCTGCCGTTGACCGCGCCGCTGGTTGTTTGGCTAATGGGCAGCGGTCCATCCCAGACAAACGCGATATTGGCTTCGCCGCCTAGAATCTCGGCCAAATGGGCGTCTTCGCCGTAATTGAAGTCGTATACCTCCGCCCCAACATTTATTTCGTCGAGTCGATTGCTTGAGTCGTAGGCGAGTGTCCAGCCGCGGCCATCACCCATCGTGGCGGAGGTCAAACGGTGGTCGAGGTCGAACACGTACGAGTGCTGCGTTCCGCCGGGCGTCGTCATGTCCAGCATGTCGCCACGGTAATCGCTGTTCATCGTGTAGGCGGGCCGGTCTGGTGGCGAGACCTCGGTGATATTGCCCAAAAGATCGTAGGCAAAATCGACAGAAGTCATGTCGACTCGGGTTCCGCGGGTGACTCTTCCCATGGCGTCGCGACTAAGACGCACGGTGCCATCGGAGCCGGTTACGGATTCTACAAATCCATCCACGCCATAGGCTGTGCTCACGCTTCGTGCGCCTTGAGTTACGCGTATTGGCCGATTGCGTGCGTCGTATTCAAAAACGACGGGCTCGATTCCTGGCGATTCCACACGGGCGGGACGGCCTTCGGTATCCAGCATGGTTTTGGAACGACGATTTTCGGCCGATTCCGAGGATAAGGTGAGAGTGGCTCGGTCCCAAGTGGTTTGGGCAACACCACGCGAATGCGTCAGCGTGCGGGTGAACGAATCCAGTCCTGACTTCAGGTCGAAATCCGCGTTTAGCGCAGAAAGCTCAGAGGACACTTCTGTGCGCAGTCCTGAGGGCGTTTCAAGCCAAGCTTCGGCAGCGTAGCCGGCAATCATTCCGTAGATGGGATGGGATTGAGTCCGGGTGCGGGACTTGGTCCCGTCCTGCGCAGAAGACTCGGACCAGCCGTTGTTCCACCTTAGGTCAGGAAGACCAGCGCGATTAGCGCGGTGCAGTTCGGTATGCCGGGCGTACCAACTTTTGAATCGCATGCGGGCAAGATGCCCGCGGACCAGTTGCAGAATCGCAATGCCGGCCACATGCCTCGATCGCAATGCCGGGCTGGAGCCCGGCGGACCGGTCACAGAATCGCAAGGCAGGCCACAGGCCTCGATCGCAATACCGGGCTGGAGCCCGGCGGACCGGTCACAGAATCGCAGGCGCGGCTGGAGCCACGCGGACCAGTTGCAGAATCGCAATGCCGGGCTGGAGCCCGGCGGACCGGTCACAGAATCACAGGCGCGGCTGGAGCCACGCGGACCAATCACAACGAGGTGCTGCCTGAAACCTGATTACCTGAAACCCGAC
>JBFFMO010001030.1:0-2200 GCA_041554035.1 Allomicrovenator sp.
AGAGCGGATACGCCACGATCACGCAAGCATCGGCGCGTTGGCGGGCGTCGTTTGTTTATTCCTGTTGGCCATTGGGTCTCGACCCGACGGAGCCATTCTTCCCTGGGTCCTCATGGCCGTATTGCTTGCTCAAGAGGGCCTCTCAGGCATCAAGAAGCACAGGGTCTGGAGCGCCGGTTTGTCCGTCCTTTTGGCAGCATCTCTTCCGTATATGGCATGGGCTTCTTCGATGCATGAGGGGGTGGCAGAACGAAAAGCCAGTCTTTTGAGCCCTATCGCCGAGCTGCTTTTTCGCATGGGCCGGGCAGTTCAACTCTCAGCCGCAAGCATCGGATTTCCGCTCGAACTGCATCCAAGCTACTTCTACAGCCCAGAGAGCACCGTCGTGGACAGTTTGCCGGGCCTCGCCATCATCGTTTTGGTGTTGTGTGTAGGGTTCTGGGCGTGGAGGAGGCAGAAGCCGCTGGTCCTGACGGGGACGGCTCTCCTAACTGTGACCTTTCTGCCCTACTCAAACCTGGTGCATTTGCCACGACTCGCCGCGGACACTTATCTGTATTTGCCAACGTTGGGGGTCATCCTGATTGCCGTTGGAATGATCCATAATAGGCGAGCCGCGACTTTTGTTTCGCTCGCCGCGGCGTTGATTGGCGCGGCACTCACGTTTTCGCAGGTACACAGATGGGAGAACGCCATCACCTTGTGGGAACCCGTTATCGCGTATGAACCTGACGGCGGTCGATCCTACCGACACGTCGCATTTGCATACTACGTCGATCAGAACTGGGAGAAGGCCGCACAGACCATCGAAGCGGGCCTACCCCATTTTGTCAGTGAACGAGATATCCCTTGGTATGCGATTCCAATTCTTCGCGAAACGAAGGGACCGCTACCAGCGGTCGAGGTCGGCATGCGGGCTGCACTCACCAACAACACCGTCGACCCCCTAGTGCAGAAACACCTGCTCGAATCCCTGATGATCGGCAAGGTCCCGATGCCACCCGATCCCGAAGTCCGCAAAGCCATTGTCGACGCCGCCAAGGTTTACAGGGCGAATGCGGAATGGATGGCCAACCCAACGGCTGGTCCTGCCATCGACGCCTACCTCATAGCCAACGGCGTGCAGTGACCAACACCCGAGCCGAAATAATAACCCACAAGGTCACAAACGTCTCGTACACGGACAAACACGTGCGAGCGGGGTGAATGGGGTCGACTTGGACCGCAAACATGTCTGGGTTGAAATAAGGCCATGTGTACCACGCGGCAAAAACGTACCGAGTCGCCTGAATTCCAACCACAATGTCGTCCGTGAAGTCCGCGACAAAATGGGAAACCCACCCTGCCACCAGCCAAGTAGCCCAATCGCGACGGATCAGAAGTGCCACCAGCGCGAACAGCGTCAAGACATAGGCGGAATGGCCGATCGTGCGCCCCCAGGGGAAGACCCCAGCGATCATCAACGTCTTGTCTATGATATCTGGCAGAAGCGCACCAAAGATCAACGGGAAGACCCGAGTCTTCAGGCTTTCAATGCCCCATGGGCGCCGAGTCGCCAATGCATGGGCGAGTGCCACATGTCCCCACGCGTTCATCCTTTGCCTGCTATGCGTTCGAATATCTCAAGGTATTTCGGCAGCACAGATTTAATACTGTAGTTGGTTTCCGCGCGAAGTCGGCCACGAGTCCCCATTTCTAACCGCAAGTCGGCGTCATCGACCAGAGTGAGGAGTGCATCGGTCCAATCAAATGCATCGAGCAGGAGTCCGGGTTCTGCGCCCTCAAAAACCTCTTTATTTGCCCCAACGTCCGAAACTACGACTGATGTGCCTACCGCCATGTATTGAATCATCTTGAATGCACATTTACCGCGAGTCAGTGCGGAATCAACGAGTGGCATCAAACCAATATCAAAGCTCTGCAGGAGTTCTACTTCACTCTTGGCTGTCCATTGGATTTGCTCCACACCAGGTACCCCGGCCAACGAAGGAAATTCCGCATTCGACACAATCCGCACCCGCACATTGGGACGATTCCGCAATACAGATTTTAGCGACGAAACGATTTGTTCTAGAAAAGGGAAATTTCCGGCTGTGCCCATCCATCCTATCGTCACAGACTGCTCCCGCCTTGGTTTTGGAACATAGACGTCGGTATCAATGACCGTGGGGATGATGGTGGTTTTCTGAGGATGGCCGGC
>JBFFMO010001031.1:0-2196 GCA_041554035.1 Allomicrovenator sp.
AGTTGTTTTTTTTGACACTTCCGTGCGTAGCCTCCAGAGCATGCGCCAGACACGACATCCAAGTCCGAACTGGAGTGGCCCATTCGTGGAAATCTGAGGGCGTTCAGGCAACAAAAAAGGCGCCCAGAAGGGCGCCTTTTCAAATCCCAGAACTCTGAAATTCAGGGAGCAGGAGTCAGCAGGTTGAACTCATCGAGGTCGAACGAGAACACTCCGTAAGGACCCGCAGCGAAGTACACGTCGGTACCTGTAGCTTCAAAGGCTCGTGGCCATCCCTTGGTAGGGAAGTAGGCTTGAGCGAAGGGAGCGGTCACGTCGTCAAGATTCACAACCAGCAAGCCGCCAGGAATCGTGAAGAGCGCGCGGCCGTCGATGGCTGATTTCAACGATGCCCAGGTGTCGATGGACTCGGTGGCCAGGACAGGCAGGGTAGCGTTGTTCAGGTCCAGGATATTCAAGCGCAATGTGTAGTCGTTGGTGTTGGAGTAGCCGTAGTAGTCCCACATGTTGCGCTCGGTGAGCAGCAGTCGGGTCGATCCATCGAGTTGCACGTCTTCGACGAGCTTGTCTTGGAAGCGACGGACACCTTGGAGGAATGCCTGATTGCCCTGCAACTTCAGTTTGTTGATCGAAGACTCAACGATGTTTTGACCCCAGAGGAAGTCGCGGGTGATGAGGGTTGTCCCTTCAACATCAAGCAACTCGCCAGGAATATTCACGTCGGGCTTGACCACTGGCACGGCCGGATTCGACATGTCGATTCGACGCATCTGGTACGAAACAAAGGGGCGAGGATCATTGGGCACACGAACGGGTTTCTTGAAGTTCACGTAGAGGGCGTCAGCTTTGGGCAAAAGGCTTACAGCTTCTTCGTCTTGCGCCATCGAAATCGTGTGCAAAGCGCCTGGTTGTGCAGGATCTGCGACGTTCAACACGTGAAGGTCGTAGTGGAACCAGTAGCGTGACTGCTCGTAGGTGTACGTATTCGTTTCGTGCGGAACGCTGCTCATGTCGACATCAACGCATGTGGTCTCGCCGGCCGCGTCCTGCGTGCATTCGTAGAAGCCACCCTGACAAACCTGAGCCTGCTGTGTGCCGTCGGTCAGAGTTGTCTGTGAGCAGTAGATGCCGCCGCTGGTGTACGTGCACGCTCTGTTGTTGCCGGTGTTTGGGTCGTAACAGTTGTCGTACTCGTAATTGCTTGGGTAGTAGTTGGTCGTCTTCACCGTTCCGATGACTTCCGACTCGTACTTCGCTTCGGGGTAGACGATGGAGTCACCCACAGCCATCGGGCCGTAATTGCCACCCCAGTAGTTGAAACGAGCGACAGTGCAATCGAAGCAATCGGCTACGTCGACACCGCCACCCCAGCCCCAGTAGTAGTCGTAAGAACCCGTGACAGGCAGATCCGCGTACGTCTTGGTTGAAGCCAAGATTGGCACGGTTGGGTCAGACAGGTCCCAAAGGTCGACTGTGGTGTCGTAGCCCGAATTGTAGTCGTTTGGAACGCGTAGCGCTTGGTTGGAGACGACCAGCGTGTCTCCGACCAACGTCAGATTGGCGTAGGCCGGAACCTGAATTTCGGCGATGGCAGCGGCTTCGTCGACGTTGCCAGCCAACGAGACAATCTGAAGGTCGTCCGTTGGGTTTTGAGTCGCGTTGCTTCCCCACCATGAGTAGTAGCCCTGGCGGTTTTGACGACGCAGGCCGTAATTACCGAGCACGATGAAGTCGTTATAATCAGGGGCAAGCGCCACACTTCCAAGCTCGACAGGCGCGTCGGGAAGGGTTGCGTCATGCAGGCTGAGTTCCTGATCTGACAAGTTGCCCACGGTATGGTCGGCCTGATCCGCGACAAAACTACGTCGGACCGGGTCGTCGTGATGCATCAAGCCTCGTGCGGTCAGCGTGGTCTTGCTGAACGTGAAGATCTGCACGGCCGAGATGTACTCGTTGGACTGCGAATCCCAGCCCTGGAAGGGCAGAAGGACAAGGCCGGTCTCGAGCGTGATGCCGTCGTCGGCCAGCACTGAGGTTCCTTTTTCGACCACCGTGAATGCACGGTCATCCCAATTGGCTTCCGACCAACCCCAATCGAGGTCGATTTCCTCACGAGCCAACATCGGGTTGGCGTTTGTGAGGTCTGAAACATCGTAGAGGCTGACGGCGAGCTTGCGGCCGTTCGTGTCGTTGATG
>JBFFMO010001032.1:0-2189 GCA_041554035.1 Allomicrovenator sp.
CGACTTTCTGATCCCACACGCCTCTGGAAATTCGAAAAGGGTGACCTTACAGAACGCCTGCATTGGGACGACTATCAGGCGGCGTACGAAGAGGCGATCCAGGAAACCTCGACCAAGAGCGCTCCGTGGTACGTGATTCCGGCCGACCGAAAGTGGTATCGAAATTACGCGATCTCCACGATCGTTCGTGAAACCCTTGAGTCGCTCAAGATGAAGTTCCCTGATCCCGAAGAAGGTCTTTCCGAGATCGTGGTGGAGTAGCGATGTTAGACGAAACACCTGTGTTTTTGATGAGTCCACCCCGCAAGGATTGGACGATTCGAGGCCGCTCCAATCGGAATTCTCAAGACGCCGACGCCCCCGATCCCGACGCTGCAAGGCAGGAGTGGACCGAGCTCGCCAACGCTATCGTTGCGGCCGGTGGAGAAGTCGTGGTCATTCCGCCCAATCCCAAATTGAACCTCACCGGCTTGCCCTACACAGCAGAAGCCGGCGAGTTCTTCGTGCGTGGGCCCAAACACCACTTCATCTTGCCACGTATGAGCACGACTCATCGACGTGACGAGGCGCACTGGATCGGGCTCTTTGTGGAACAGCACTTGGACTGTGTGACCGAACGCCCAAGCGCCGTTTGGGAGGCCCAAGGCGATTGCATTCGAGTTCTGGGCGGGGCTGGCATCATTCACACCTTCGGCAGCGGAAAGCTGGGACGAACGCGGCCAAAAGCCTACCAGCAAGTGGCCTGGAGATTGAGCCCCAAACATATCCAGATTCACTTTCACGCGGACCCTTGGTTCCACGGAAATACCTTCCTCAACGTGTTTCGCAACGCCTACCCCGCGCGTCTTGGCGAACCGGGAGACCGGCTGCGAGAGCTGATGCTTGTGTGTCCGGAAGCGTTGATGCCCGGAGAGCTTGAACGTCTTCAGCGATTTGCTCCATCGGTCGATATTGTGCGAATCAGCCCCGAAGAATCACGCGGTTACGACACGAATTCCCTTCAAGTCGGCAACACCGTTCTGGCCAGCGACACGCTCTCTTCGGTCGCCGAAGAAGCGTTCCGGATCCTCCAACTCGAGATCGTTAAACTCTCGTTTAGCGAACTTTTTGGAAAAGGGGGCGGTGCCCCGGTATGTTTAACCAATCGCCTCTGGGGAATGCACCCTTCGGATATACCCGAGGCATATCGCTGGTCGTCGCAACCCGCGATTGAAGACCACACCGACCTCTGAGGTTCCCTTGAAATATCTGCTCCTGATCGTCCTGCTCATGTCCTGTTCCGACGATAAGAAGCCAAGCGTTTCTGAAACCAAGGACGCCGGAGCAGACACGGACGCAAGTGCTGCAAGCGCACCAGAGGCGATCACCTTTGGCGCGCCCGGCTCCCTGACACAACCAGCGGGAAAAGGCACTTTCAGGTTTGGAGCCGCGACCGCTGCAGCGCAGATCGAAGATGGACTGACCCATAATGACTGGTATTTCTGGACCCTTCCCAAGGACGATGGCGGTCTGGACAAAGGCGAAGCGTTTGTCGGCGATGCTGTGCGCGGATACACCAACGCGATCCAAGACGTCGGGTTAATTAAGCAAACTAATTTAGATTCCTACCGCTTCAGCGTCGATTGGTCACGAGTCGAACCCAATCGGGATGAAATTAATGAGGCGGCACTCACACATTATTCGGAATTACTTGATGAATTAAAACGGACGGGCATTACGCCGATGATCACCGTCCATCACTTTTCGAGTCCGATTTGGGTGGACGATTTTCGGGAAGATGAATGCGACGCTGAGACGCCCATTACGGACCCAAACCTCTGCGGTTGGGGCCATCCCTCGGGCGCCGATGCCATCATCGAAGAACTTGCGGAGCACGCAGCATTACTGGCTCAACGCTTCGGAGACCGAGTCGACGAATGGTGCACGTTGAACGAACCAATCAACTATTTGTTGGCCTCCTATGGCATCGGTCTTTTCCCTCCGGGGCGCAGCTATTTGCTGACCGACTTTGAAGTTCTTGTCGATATTTATCGAAATTATTTACGTGCACATATTGCCGTTTATGACGCGATCAAAGCCAACGATTTGATCGATGCAGACGGTGATGGGATCGCAGCCGATGTCGGATTTAGTTTGTCGGTTATCGACTTGGTTCCGACCCGAATGGGGTCCATCAGCGACGACCCAGA
>JBFFMO010001033.1:0-2187 GCA_041554035.1 Allomicrovenator sp.
CGAGCCGCCACGGTGATGGTGCCCTGGTTACTTCACGGCAATCCTGCGTTTTTTGAAGTCGTAGACGCGATGGTCGCCGACGGCGCTGCATCACGCGCTCAGCTCTTTTTTATCCAGCGAGAAGCCCACCAAACCGGCAATTGGTTGAACGAAGCGAGGGCTCTTAAACGCCTTGTTTCCCAAGACGCGCGGATTGGCCAGCGCTCGCAAAGGGAATCCGATCCCGCGCGTAAACGCCTGATGCGCGAGTCGGCGGCTCGCCTGTTTCGACTGGCCACCATTTTGGAGCGCCTGAAAGCAAAAGACCTGGTTGGTTCCGAGCTCGAGGGGCTGAGTTCCTACCGGGTTCTTCGTGATGCCGTTTCGCTGCATGCCTCGAATTTTGTCATGCTTCGTCAATTGGAACGATGGGCGAGGGCGCGTGGGGATTCGGCCACCGTTGAACAAGCTCTGGTTTCCCAGGCGGAATTGGTCGACGACGACGAGGTGCGAGCCCTGATTTGGGAACGCCTCTCGGCTCTGCACGACCAGACGACCTCCGATATCCGCATCATGGCGGATTACCTTCAATTGTCGTTGGAGGCCGACCCAGATTGCCTGCCGACCTTGCTCTCGTTGGGGCAGCAGATCATTTTGCACGGTGCTCTGGCGGACATGTTGGAGCTCAAGGGAGTCCCCAAGGGCGAGGAGCTGCGGGCGATTCAAAGCGCCTGGCGTCGCGGCGAGTTGCTGGAACGCACAGGCGGAGATCCGCGCGAGATTTTAACGCTCTATCGCGCGGCACGAGATGAAGCCCCGACAAGCGTTCATTTGTTTTTCTGCGTCGAGCGATCTCTGGCGCGTATCGCCGATTGGACCGGTCTTCGCGCCCTGTATTCAAGCGCGCTTGAGACACCGGAACTGTCGTCGCGTCTGAATCATTTTGGGATGGTCGACGATTGCCGTTTGGCCGTTGAGGCGTTCTTGGAAGACGGTCAGGACGACCTGACGTCGGCTTGGTTGCAGTATTCCGAGGCGCGCGAACACTCCGACGAAGGCGCCTGGTGGCGAGTCGCGGCTTCGAAAGTCTCGGCCGGCGAAGATTCCGAAATCTTCCGGCTTCTCGAGACCCGAGAATTTGACTCACGCGGTGACACGTCGGTGGCGCGCCAGCGCGTGCTGCTTTGGTACACCTGGCTTGCCGAAAGGCTCAATCGCGACCCCCGCGGGGCGTTGGATGCGTTTCGGGAACTTTTCACTTCTGCCACGGGTATTTTCCAGCGTCGCTACGCACTTTTTGGTCTCTTGCGAATGCGCGATTTCTCGTGGGTCGCTGCCGCGGTATCCGCGGGCGATATATGGGGTTTTGCTCTGGGGGATGTCGAGGCCACAGAGGTTTATACCAAACAGGTTGCGGGTGAACTCTATGCGCTCGGTGGTGCCTACGAAGAGTCATTGGCGTGTTTTGCCGAGGCACTCGCCCTGAGTGACGACATCATCGTCATGTCGGAAGCCGCGGAGCGCGGCCTTCATCACGCGATTCGTTCTCGAAAATGGTCTCTGGCATTTCGTTTCCTTCCGCATTGTTTCGACGGCGAAGACACCCGCACCGTGGCGGAATTTGCGCGCCATCTTGCGGCGTGCTCGGAAAACGCGGCGGAAGTCCTCGAGCGTCTCGATGATTCGCATCTTGTGTTGCCGTTGATTCCGGTCACGATCCTCGATGAGCTGGAGTTGTCGTACCGGGCCAAAGATTTCAAACGTGCGAATCGGCTGATTGGGCAAGGCCTTGCCACTGCTGAGGCAGGCTCGATCGACTTCCGGGCGTTCTTGCTCGAACAGGCGATTCTGGTGGGCGCATGGGGGCATGAGTCGCCCGAAGAAACGATCGCTTGCCTTGATGATTTGTGGTCGCTCGATGCGTCGCTGCCCAGTGCTTCCCCGTTTTTTGCGGTTGCCGCATATTTGCGAACGTACACACGGCTGGGACGCAAAGAGAAGGTCGCCGAATGGACGGAATTCGCTCGTTCGAATTTCACGGCTCCTGTCGCCGACGCACTGATTGCGGAAGGCAATGTCTACAGCGAAGCCCGGACCGGTGAGCACGCAGCACGTTGGTATCGCGACCGGGTCGAGCAGGTGCCAAGCCCCGTGCAGCCTTATTATCGATGGATGGCGGCCACTCTGGGATGGTTTTTTGAGGCTCGA
>JBFFMO010001034.1:0-2172 GCA_041554035.1 Allomicrovenator sp.
CAAGAAACGAATCCTCGAAGTGGATGCGCGGCTCCTTGCGACCAAAGACTCTCAAGTGAGCAAAGAACTGCGCACGGTGCTTGATGAGCTCGGAGAGCAACTCCGGGTGCGCTCTCGACTCGAGGTTGCACGTGCCCGGCTTGAAGCCCGTCAGCAACGCTGTCTGACCTCGCTGGAACGCCTGCACGTCACCTTATTGCAGGGATCGGGCTCGAGCTCTCAGGATTCCTCGTTGCAGGAGTCGATTGAAAGTCTGGAAAGACTCAGTGATGAACTGCATTGGCAAAATCTCTCGGTTGAAGAACTCGTCAAGGACTCCGATGTCGCCGAGGAACTCACGGTGGATCAGCTGCTTCAGAATGTTCGTCAGGAGGAGCCTGAGGGGGTCGTCCTCAGCGTTGATACGACGCTTGACACAGAAGAGCCTGCCCATGAGCCTGTGGCCTCAAAGGGCGCCGATGGCACCGACGGAACGGTGACCGAGAGCGAAGAGGCTCATGTCCAAACCAGTTCTCACTGAACTTCATACCCACAGCACCCACAGTGACGGAACCTACGGCGTCAATGACCTGGCCAAGGCCGTCGCAGACGCCGGAGCGAAGTGGTGGGCCCTGACCGACCACGACACCGCCGCGGGCTGTGCGGAAGCCGCTCTTGCCGCGCAGTCGTACGGTGTGAGTTTCCTGCCTGGTGTTGAAATCAGCGCATGGCACAAAAAATCCATTCACGTTCTGGGACTGGGCATCGACCCGGTTCCTCTCAAAGACTTTCAAGATCGCCGTGAAACCGATCGTCGCGACCGAATGCAGACGATGGTCACGCGGCTTCAAGCTCTTGGGGTGGAAGTCACGATGCAGGATGTGGTGGCGCAGGCGGGCGAGGGCGTGCTCACACGTCCGCATCTGGCGCGTGCCCTTGTCGAATTGGGGAAGGTCGACTCGATTCAGAGCGCGTTCGACCGCTATCTTGCTGCGGGCGCCCCCGCCTACGTAGAAACGGACTGGCCGTCGGTAGAAGAAGCCATCGAGATCATCCATCGTTGCGGGGGCGTCGCGATCCTGGCGCATCCCGGAATCTACGACGCCGATTCGTGCATCTCAGGGTGGATCGACCATGGCCTAGATGGCATTGAAGTGGGACACCCGAAACACACACAAGAACAGACGCGGGCCTATCTTCGAATGGCTGACGAACGCATGATTCTCAAGACGGCAAGCAGCGACTACCATGGCCCCGGACTCGGAAGCGTTGACTTAGGTGTCACCGGAATTCCACAAGACTGGTTGAATGAATTGATCGCCAAAATTAGGGCGAAATAAGGGAGTGAAAACTCGTGGCAACTGAAAAAAAAACGAATCGCCGTGCGGTACTGACCGTCATCGCCGTCTTCGGCGGTCTCTTTTTGATGTTCATGACGTTCGCGCTCTTCATGTTGGCCGCGGTCAGTGAAGACGGCCTCGCCTTAGGCGGTGACAAGATCGGTGTCGTTGAGGTCATCGGGCCCATCATGGACTCCAAGAAGGTCGTGGAGACCTTACGCAAATTTTCCAACGATGAATCGATCAAGGGAATCGTCGTGCGCATCGACAGCCCCGGCGGCGCCGTGGCACCAAGCCAGGAAATGTTCCACGCGGTCGCCGCAGCCGAGGCCAAAAAGCCGCTGGCGGTGTCCATGGGAAGCACCGCAGCATCGGGCGGCTACTACACCGCGATTGGCTCGAAGATGATCTTTGCCAATCCAGGAAGCGTCACTGGATCGATCGGCGTTATCACGCAGCTTTTTGACGTGAGCCGCCTGGTGGAGCTGGCCGAGGTCAACGTCACGACGATCAAGACCGGTCCTTATAAGGATTCCGGCTCACCCTTTCGTTCTTTCGACGAACGCGACCGCGCTTATTTTGACACTCTTATCGCCTATATTTACGACCAATTTGTCGGAGATGTCGCCACGGCCAGAGGCCTCGACAAGGCCGTGGTCAAAGGCTACGCCGATGGTCGAGTCTTCACCGGGCGGCAGGCAAAAGAATTCAAGTTGGTCGATGAACTTGGCACGTTCGAGGACACCGTTGCCTGGGTGGCCCAAAAAGCCGAGATCGAAGATGAGCCAAAGCTGGTCTACCCGGCCAAAGAAGGATCGATTCTGTGCGAGCTTTTCAAGACAGGCGTTCAAAG
>JBFFMO010001035.1:0-2172 GCA_041554035.1 Allomicrovenator sp.
GCGCTCGCGGAATTGCGCGGAACTTTGGAGGCTAAAAAAGTGGGTCATCCTGGCCTTGATGCCGTGGCGCCACTTCCGCTTGGTGGCGCAATCCTGATCGTGAGCAAGGGGACCATCGCGGTTCGCCGAGCGCTTACGGCTCTGGGCGGTGCGACGATTTCGGTGAACGCTAGCCAAGAGGCGACCTATCAAATTCATGGGGCCGCGGGATACCTCGAGATCATGGCCTGGCGTGTGGCCGGGGCGTGGGCCGCATACCTGCGTGATAAGGGGCAGGATGTGGTTTTGGCGGGTACATTGCCCCTGCGCGATGATGCGATTCCCAATGCCGAGGCCGTTCAGTCCGGCGGTGTCACCCTCGCGGGTTTTGTCGACGGCATCTTGGACAGTGTCACCGCGACAAAAACGGCCTGCGTGACGACCGTTTTGCATTTGGATGTTTCAGCAGACCACCATTTGCATCCAATCTTGGAATCGCTGCAGACGGGTGGCATCGACGCCATCTGGATTTTTGATGCCGAGAATAAGCCTGAATTGACGCGTTCGAACTCTAAGGCAGCCGATGGGGCCGAGGTGACTCGTGTCCTGACGTGGATCGCAAATCAGAAAAAGTTGGCGTCTCGGTCTTTGATGGGGTTAGTGGATCCCGAGGACGAAGATGATTCTGAGGCGATTCGATTGGCCCCACTGAGTGCCGCTATTATTGACGCCCCTGAAGCGTCAAACTAAGTAATTATCCCGCAATGACCCGATAACGACGGTATAGAGATGCCCGAAAAAATGACCGCGACGGACAGCCCTTCGAAGGCTCCCGCGAAGCGCAAAAAATCGAACGGCACCACCGAATGGCTTGATGCAGCATCAGCCAAACGGGCTCGAAAAGAGCTTGGTGACGACAAAATTGTCGAGATGTACCGATCGATGCTGCATATGCGGCGTTTCGAAGAACAGGCCGGTCGCGCTTATCAGATGGGCAAGATCAAAGGTTTTTGCCACCTCTACATCGGGCAGGAACCCGTGGCCGTGGCGTGTGCCGAAGCGACCGACGAGCGTGACTACCTGGTGTGTGCTTACCGCGACCACGCTCATGCATTGGCCAAAGGCATCACCGCCAATGCGGTCATGGCCGAACTCTATGGCAAGGTCGACGGATGCAGCCGAGGAAAGGGCGGTTCGATGCACCTTTTTGACGTGGACAAGAAGTTCTACGGCGGTTGGGGAATCGTGGGTGGTCAGATTCCGACGGCTGCGGGCGTCGCGTTTGCGTCCAAATACCGCGGCGAAGACGCCGTGACGCTCGGGTTTCTGGGGGACGGGTCGATCCATCAGGGCGTGGTGCATGAAACCTTCAATATGGCGCAGCTGTGGAGCCTGCCGATTGTTTTCATCATCGAAAACAACCACTACGCGATGGGCACCGAGCTTCATCGTGCATCGTCGGTCGAAAACCTGGCCGTCAAAGCTGACGCCTACGGCATGGCGCACGCGAATATCGACGGAAAGGATGTCTTCAAAGCGTATTACGGTATCAAAGAGGCCGTTGAACGCGCCCGTACCGAGTCCAAACCGACGCTCTTGGATATCGACACCTATCGGTTCCGCGGTCACTCCATGAGCGACCCTGCGAATTATCGCACCAAAGAAGAACTCGAAGCCGAGATGGCGGCCGATCCGATTCTTCGCCTCCAGAACTGGTTGGTCGAAAGCAAAATCCGAACGCTTGAGGAGATCGAGGCGTTTGACGTTGAGATCAAAGCCGACGTGAAAGCGTCGCTGAAATTTGCCGAAGAGTCGCCGCAACCCGACGAGTCTGAACATGAGCAACATATTTACGTCGATTGGTCTTGGGACATCGAGTAAGCGAATAGGAGTCATACGATGAGGAAATTAGCTTACCGACAGGCCCTGAACGAAGCGCTCGCCGAAGAATTGGCGCGAGACGAAGACGTTTTTTTGATGGGTGAAGAGGTCGCAGAATACAATGGCGCTTATAAAGTCAGCGTCGGTTTGTTGGATAAATTCGGGCCCAAACGTGTCATCGACACGCCGATCACCGAAGCAGGCTTTGCCGGCATCGGAATTGGCGCTGCGATGGTTGGCTTGAAGCCAGTCGTCGAAATGATGACGTTCAACTTTGCAGTGCTCGCGCTCGACCAGATCATGAACACTGCC
>JBFFMO010001036.1:0-2170 GCA_041554035.1 Allomicrovenator sp.
CCGGCGATGCCCTCGCCGATACGCAATCGAATTTCGGTGTTACGCACGCCCTGAGTGATCTTGCTCCAGAGCTCCTGACCGTTTTCATCGAGCAAGAAAAGCGTCGATCGCTCCGCCTGCATCAGGTCGGTGATCTTTTCCATGACGATGATCAACAACTCATCGAGGTCAAAGGTCGACCCCAGCGCAGAGCCGATTTCAGCAATGCACGCAAAACGAGCTTCCTGCGATTTCACCGTATCTTCGAGGGCGAGCACGCGTTGAATCAGCTCATCATTCGATAAGAGATCGAGGTCTACCGCGGGTGCGGGCTCCTCGGGGGTCTGCGGCGTAAATCCGCCCTGCTCGATGAGGTCCTGTGACATGCGTAAACGCTATCACAAGACCGAACGCGTCGCGACGCGCGAGCGCGCGTTTTGAATTCAGGGGGTCTTCGACACTTGGCTTGCAGAACCGCGGGCCAACTCAACCACATCCATCGCCACCGGAACGGGCGCCCACATGTCAGCAAGCTTTCGTCCACGCATCACAAAACGCTCGGCCCGACGCTGAGTCGTGGCGTCATCCAGATACGCTTTGAGCCGATCCAAATGCTTCTGAGTATCGGCCACCCAGGTGTTGTCGTCGGCACTGGTTCCCATCCTGCGGCTCAACGAGAGGTTCTTCTCGTAAACTTGCACCGCACGCACCATCAATGGCCGAATCTGCTTACGCAGTTCATCGAAATAAAACCCAACCGCCTCGGCCGAGAGATCCGCGGGAATTTCAGCCTCAAACACGTCCGAGTAAAAATCTTCATAGAGCCGTCCAATCATAAAACCTGCGGCCATCGACCAATGCGGGTGATGGAAGCTCAGGGCCTTGATGTAGGCCGACTGAGCGCGCAAAAAGAGGTCGGCTTTTTCTTTGAGGTCTTCGCCCATGCGTTCGGTCGGAAGCACGAGCTTGATGGCCGAAACCTGAAGGTGAAAGACCCGACCCAGCCCAAAATACGTCTGCACCAGGAAATGACTCCCAGGCTGTAGCTTTTGTTCACCTGGGGCCTCGGCGTTAATCGTCAGCGCGGTCTGGTATCCATTGACGGCTTCATCCAAATTGCCGATTTCGACCAACGCGTTGGCCCGCCGCACATGCGCCTCAATCCGATCAAAGGTCGTCAATTCGGGCCGAAGAAGCACCTGAGTCATCAATTCAACGACCGCCTCATAACGCAACAGATGTTCTTCGGAGGAGGCGAGTCGATAAAACGCGTCGCGCGCATCGGATTCGGTCGGAAATTTTGTAATCACCTCGCGATACCGGTCGGACGCCTCTTCCCACCGCTCAAGCTTTTCGTAGGCGAGCCCGGAGTTGTAGAGCGACGGCAGGTAGAAGCGCGAGTCTGGAAAATACCGAATAATCAGGTCGTAATTTTCCGCTGCGACCTCGTAATTCCTTGCTGAAAACGCTGTGTAGGCCTGTGCAAACACATCATTTGAATCAAGGGCTTCAGTCGGTTGGCCGTTGGCGCCCGGCCGGATCAACATCGGGTCCAAGTCCATGCGTTCTTGTGGCAGTGCCCCCGACTGGGTTGAACAGGCCATCAGAAAGAGAATAGGTATCAAAAAAAGGTTTCGCATTCGTTCCTCCGCTCTATGTGGATAACACGGCGCAGCAAAAGTTCCATTTCATCGAAATTTACCGGTATGCTCCCATCATGCGTTTGCCCTACCACATGAGCGATGTCGCCCTGCTCTTCGGGGATTGCGGCACGACCGACGAATTTTTCCTGCTCTGGCTGCGAGGCGCGATCCTGCCGCGGACCGCCCACGCCGTGCTCGCGAAGGTCTCGCGTGACACCAGAGAAGAGCTTCTTGCCCAGTCATTACTGGACCAAATCGGTGTCAAGAAGGACCAACGCGTCCTTTCCTACGCCGAATACCTGACGGCAGGTGCGAATCTAGGCGAAGTCGTGTTGGCGGTTCATTCCGGCGAAGACGGCGATTTTGGCGTCGCGTTTCGAGTCGGGGACCATGGCGTCCTCGTGAATAAATCGGACGGGATCGGATATTTCCTGCCGACTTTGGACCTGCCAGAATCCGTGGCAGCTCCCTTTGCATTGGGTCTGGCTGGCCTTTGTGCCCTGCACAACCTGAAACCGGGGCGGTTCCCAGAACGGCTTGCCGGGCCG
>JBFFMO010001037.1:0-2168 GCA_041554035.1 Allomicrovenator sp.
CAAACTGATTATCAAGGGCGGCTACCTTCAGGGTGCAGGCGCAATTGATAAGGCTGGCGTAAACATGCTCGCGGATATGCTTTC
Organism: Allomicrovenator sp.; assembly: GCA_041554035.1. GTDB lineage: Bacteria > Myxococcota_A > Bradymonadia > Bradymonadales > Bradymonadaceae > JBFFMO01. Next base: position 85 of record JBFFMO010001037.1, read on the forward strand.
GCGAGAAGAACTTCAGGCGAAATTGCTCGGTGTATTCCAAGCAGTTCCTACGAAGTTCGTTCGGACTCTCAATGCGGTGCCTCAGAACCTTGTTATGGTTCTTCAGGCTCGCAAACAAGACATCGCTTAATTAACGAAATAGAACATTTCAGAATAATGCCCGCGTTAGCGGGCACATAAGGAGACCTATCATGGCAGATCTCAGCAAAGACCAAGTTATCGATTTTCTCAGCAACATGAGCGTCATCGAGCTCACCGAGCTTGTCTCGACACTCGAAGAAAAATGGGGCGTTTCGGCTGCTTCAGCTGCTCCTGTGATGATGGCAGCTGCCGGTCCAGGCGCTGCTGCTGCTGAAGAGCAGACAGAATTCGACGTCGTTCTTAAGAGCTTCGGCGAAAACAAAATTCAGGTCATCAAAGCAATCCGCGAAGTGACTGGTCTTGGCCTCAAAGAAGCCAAAGACCTCGTCGAAAGCGCTCCTACGACCGTCAAAGAAGGCGTGTCGAAGGACGAAGCTGCTAAGATCAAGACTCAGCTTGAAGGCGCAGGCGGAACGGCTGACATCAAGTAATCTTGGTATCGATCAAGAAAAAAGGCCTGCTTTCGAGCAGGCCTTTTTTTTGTTCTTGGTTCTTCACAGTCGCGGAATTTCTAGAGCCCGGAGAGCGCCTCTTCGATGTGGTCAGCCAGCGTTTTGGGCGCCTCGGCTTCGTCCGCGGGCAGCACGAACCAACGCACGATCTCTGCGCCGATCGGAAACATGCGGGGTCCCTTTGCTGAGGTTACCCGGAAGAGCGGTGGTGCTGGGAAGTCGGCTCCCTTCTTTCCCACGGCCCAACCTACGCGCATGGGGTAGCTCGCCTGAAGGTAGACTCCGACGAAATCGCAGATGGATTTGAAGGTCGAAGGCAGCATCCAGCGAAAACTCGTCGCTGTATGGTCTAAGAAGAGCAGATCGATTTGGTCCATGCCCGCTCGATTGGGTTCGATAGCCACGCCGAAATTCATTTTGACCTGTTCAGCCAACAATTTTGAACTCTCGCCGGGGACTTCGCCCCAGCGGTTCTCCTCGAGCTTGGCCCGCAATTTGGAATCGATCCGCAAGAGGGGACTTCGGAGCGCCGGGTCGGGTCGGACCATGGCGGCATGCCACACTGATTGTGGGCGAAGTGGGATCGACCACCCCGCTTGCATCGCCTGATTCTCAAGCGAGGTCATGCGATTGCGGTAAGCATCGGGGTCAAAAACGGTGCGAGTCAGCCCCAGTCCCTCCAACACCCGAATGGCACCCACGCTTAATTGGTCGAAGACCAAGAGGCGGACACCCGTGAAGTCAGAAGGATTATCCATGTCGGCCGCATGGCTCAGGTAGAGCAACTGCGTGACTTCCAACAATCGTCTAAGCTGTGATTCGAGCTCGGAGAGTTCTTCGGGTTCCCGCCAAATCGAGTAAAGCCACTCGTGACCGTCCTCAAGCTGAACTTCAAAGACCTGAGAATGAACCTCAGGACCTTGGGTCATCTCGGGAATGGGTTCTGAGCGAGAAAGCTGGGGCAACAAACTGTCGAGCGGTCTATGTTCATCCATGATGATTCAGGTCCTGCGTCGGGGCAGGTTCAACGGTAACATAAAGCCGGCTCAGATTGCCTGTGTGTTCAAAGTCTCTTTTGTTTCGAGCCTGCGCAGCAACCATAGGAAAACCAGACCGGGTACCGCGATCAGCGCTGTCAGCGCGAAGTACCAAAACCAATCGATGCTTGCGACCAGATAGCCCGTCCCCATGCCCAGAAATGTATGCAGAATCGAACTCATCGCTGTGAGCAATGCGTATTGGGTAGCCGTATAGCGTTTGTTGCACAGGCTGCTGAGGTAGGCGACAAAGGCCGCCGTGCCCAGCCCACCTGTCAGGTTTTCAAAACCCACCATGGCAATGAGGCTGTAGAGATTTCGCCCGAGGTAGGCCTGCAGGCAGAACATGAAATTCGAGAGCAACTGCACCGCGCCAGCCACCCAGAGGGCGCCCACGATTCCGGCGCGCCGAACCATCAGGCCTCCCAAAGACACCCCAATCAGACTGGCAAAC
>JBFFMO010001038.1:0-2166 GCA_041554035.1 Allomicrovenator sp.
CCTCAATTCGAATGCGGAACACCGATGACGCGGCCAGATCAGCGTCGGCACGAGCATCGGCAACCACCAGTCCACACGCCACATCCCAACGGAACACGTGCGAAACGTCCGTGTCGTAAGGTTCGGTTATCACGCGGAACGTGCCGTCAGCGCCTGGGCCTTGCCAAGCGACACCGCAGGACGTGCCATCGGCGCCACAGACTTCGACAACGATATTCACATCGTCGCCTTCGAAATCGCGCACGGAATAGGCGACATCCAAGTACCGCGGCACACCACTCTCAGTCACCATATCGAGCGCGCCAATGCTCGTGATCTGAGCCTCCGCGTTGTCGATGTCGATGGTCTCACTGCACCCGGCGAGGCCGAAGAGCAATAGCGTAATCCAAACCGTCGTTCTCATCGTTCATCCTGTGACAACATGGTCAACATCTGGCCGTGAATACCCGCCGCACCTGCGACGATCCCTTTTGCGGTCACCTGATAAGGGTGCCCCTGGTGGTCTGTGACCCGCCCCCCAGCTTCTTCGACAAGAAGAAAGCCGGCTGCTGTATCCCAGGGGCTCAAATTGAACTCCCAAAAACCATCCAACCGACCGCACGCCACGTAGGCGAGGTCGATGGCCGCTGACCCAAGCCGCCGGACATTTCTTGTTTGTCCCACCGCGCGGACGAAATACGGAATATTATCGATCTCGATATCGGGTTTGGGCGGCGGAAAACCGGTTGCCAGAACCGCATTCTTGAGCTCATCCACGGACGACGATTGGATCGAAGCGCCATTTAATTTGGCACCACAACCGCGTTGTGCGCTGAACATTTCGTTGCGATTGGGATCGTAAATCACGCCAACCACCAACTCTTTATGAACGGCGAGCCCGATCGAGACACAGAACACCGGGATACCCTGAGTGAAGTTCTGAGTCCCATCAATGGGATCAACCAACCACACACGTTCTCCCTCACCCGACACCCCACGTTCTTCACCGTTGAATTCGTCGTTCGGAAAAATCTGGCCCAACTCGGCGCGAATATGGTCTTCGACCAGACGATCAACGCGAGTGACGACATCGTGTTCAGCTTTGTACAGAACATCAAAACCGCGAGCGCGCTCGGCAAGCATGATCTGTCCAGCCTCCCGCGCGATGGCTTCTACCACTCGCTGTTCTATCGAGAAATCAGGCATCGGTTCATCCATCTAAGGGCGGCGATTGTTCAATCAGACGAGGGTGCCCGTCAAGGCGCCTTGGCCTTGTCTGATGAGTTGGTCGGTCGTTTCTTGGCTCGTTTTGCCACAACCCGCTCGATGTCGGGTGGGCCAACGATCGTCAGCTTGACTTCGGCAATCTGCAGATCCAGCCAATCATCACCGCTAAGAGGTTGCTTTCTTGCGTCAATCGCCTCCGACAAATCTCGACCGCTCTTGAGCAGGTCCGTCGAAATCAACGCCAGACGGGACTCAGCCCTGACGATTTCTTTCTCAAGAAACTCGGCATTATGTTCAATGCGTTCCCGCTGAACTTTTTCTTCAGCAGGTAATTTGGCGAGTTTGAGGATCGACTCTGCGCGGTCACGCATGACGTCACCCCGGCGTTGTCTGGCCGATGCATAAGTCGCCCAGGCACGACGATAAGCTTGTGCGACTTTGCTCAGGTCCGCGCGCTCGTTCATCCATCGTGGGCGCCCTTCTCCGCGAATCAGCATGTCGGCTCGTCCAATCATCTTCCCCTGAGAGAGCGGCTCCAAAATCGGCACCCCGTCGACCCAAAGTGGCTCACGGGTCAAAGAGTTCGAGTTGGATACGACCACCAGATCCGGGCGGTCCGGAGCTTTCAACGCCTCGATCAGTGCCTCGGTTTCACGTGTTCCAAGATTGGACAACAAGATCACGGCGTCGACTTTCCCGACTTCCGACATCACGGCAGCGATGCTCGTGGCTGGATCTTCAACCCGTAAGCCTCGTTCCTTCCAAAACCCTTCGCGAGACGTGTTTTGACGTGTGACGCCAAGAACTGCGATTTTTTTATCGCCCTTTTCGACGACGACATGGCTGGGCAGCAGACGTTCTTGATCTTTGTACAAATTTGCCGAAATCCACTGAAATTTGGATCGCGCCACAAAGCTTTCGAATGCCTCAAGTCCCATCGCAAAATCCAGTTCGCCTGCA
>JBFFMO010001039.1:0-2164 GCA_041554035.1 Allomicrovenator sp.
AAGTGCCGCCTAAGCAGCGTATTTCCCCTATTGGACCATATTCGGGTTCTGTTAGCACGGTGCAATTAAGAAACGCAACCACAGCCAAATAAGAACACCGAGTTGAAACTCGCAGTTGAAAGTCACCCTCTACACAAGCTATTCCACGCCTCCGGCTTTCCTTTGAGCTGGAAGCAAGAGGTCGCAGATGTCTGGATTATCCTTTGAACTCAAAAAGACCGACGGTTCCGCACGCCGTGGCGCCGTCACTACGCCCCATGGAACGTTCCAAACGCCAGCATTCATGCCGGTCGGAACGCGTGGCACAGTCAAGGGGCTGATGCCGCGAGACCTTGTGGAGACCGGGTCAGAGATTTGCCTGGGAAACACCTATCACCTGCATATTTCGCCGGGTGATAAGATCGTCAAGAAGCTGGGCGGTCTGCATCAGTTCATGGCTTGGGACCGTCCGATCCTCACGGATAGCGGTGGATTTCAGGTCTTTTCGCTTCCAGGCGTTCAGCTCGAAGAAGAAGGCGTTGTGTTTTCGTTCGAGCAGGGCGGCAAGCCTGTGAAGCTCTCGCCCGAGCGCAGCGTGCTGATTCAGGAGAATCTGGGCGCCGACATCATCATGGCCTTCGACGTATGTGTGGAGTTCCCTTGCGACCGCCGCACCGCTCAAGAAGCTGTCTATCGAACAGATCGCTGGCTCAAACGCTGCAAAGAGGCCCAGACTCGCGACGATCAGGCGCTTTTTGGCATTGTTCAAGGCTCGACCTTTGACGATCTGCGCCGGCTTTCGGCTCAGCTGACGATCGAACACGACCTGCCTGGCTACGCGATCGGCGGAGTTTCAGTGGGGGAAACCCACGACCTCATGATGGAGGCCGTCGACCTTGCCGAGCCGTTCCTGCCTAAGGACAAACCACGTTATCTGATGGGAGTGGGTTATCCCGAAGACATCGTCGAAGCCGTGGCTCGAGGCATCGACATGTTCGACTGCGTGTTGCCAAGCCGCCTTGGACGTTCGGGCGTTATCTTTAGCCGCCATGGGCGATATCGAGTCACCAAGGGCAAATACAAATCGGATGGCTATCCTTTGGACACCCATTGTTCGTGTTACGCCTGCAAGAATTTCTCGCGCGGGTACATCAAGCATTTGATCGACACCAAAGAAATCCTGGGTTCGACCTTGGCCACGCTGCATAACATCACGTTCTATCAGGACTTGATGGTGGGTATTCGTCGCTCGATCGAAGAGGGACAATTCGAAACCTTCCGCCGTGCGTTCTTGAGCGAGTACCTGAGCGAAGACCGCAAAGAGGAGCTAGAGCTGGGCGGCTCACGCGTCGAAATGGACGACCTGTCGTGGAATACCGACCACAGCGTGATTCCAACGAACGATTAGTCGTTCAAGTGGTTCGTTGGTGTCGGCTAAGTTTCTGATTTTGCGCAAGGAACCGAGTCGCTTGATAAGGGTTTGAACACTTCATACCTTGGTTCTTCACAGAATGATTGAGGGGGATGATTGCCGCCTCGTTGGGAGTGGAAGTAATGAGATTCTTGCGAATTGCCCTTCTCGTAGCGTCAGTTTCGGCGGCGCCAACCAGTGCCGTGGCCTTGTGTGGTTATCCGCCGGTGGTGCCGGCGCTGATTCTAAACGCGTCCAAAACCGTGCCGGCAAATATCGGAGGAATTCCGTTTTTTGGCACGAGCGGCGAATTCGATATCGAACTCATTGAAGGGGACACTTCGACGGCCGTCGAGATGAGTGTGGCGGACTCGCTCAACTCGGAAATCAAGATAGCCAAGCCGGCTGATTGGGCCGAGGGAAACAGCTATAGGGTCGTTTTGATGGACGGAGAGACCACACTTATTGACGAGGTGGTCACAGTCGGTGCGCCGTTTACGCTCACAGGGAGCCCGACCCTGACCGTTACGCATACTGAGGACTTTCTGTTTGAATTCCCTACTGATCATGCGGAAATAACGATGGGCGGTCTCGCGGAATTGAGTGATGCCGACCTCTCACCCTATTTGAATTTCGCGACCATTCTCGACGGTGAAACAGGAACCCTTCCATCAAACTGCCAGATTGGCCCACGTCCAGGAGTGACCGCGTTTGGCTCAGGGGTTGAACGTATGGCCGCGCCGTGCGCAGTGGGTCTACATATTGAAGATTATA
>JBFFMO010001040.1:0-2162 GCA_041554035.1 Allomicrovenator sp.
AACCCAAGGGCGTGATTTCAACTTTGCGTGAGCCCGTGGGCCGCCCATGTCTGGACCCCTGGCTGATGAAGATGCCCGCACGGGTATTCCCTGTCGGCAGACTCGACAAGGACACCACCGGGCTGATGATACTCACCGACGACGGGGATTTGGCCAACATGCTCCTGCATCCCCGACATCATATGGAGAAGCATTACACGCTGGCAGTCGACGGCCCGATCTTGGCCGAAGACTCGCGAATTCTAAACTTGATAGAAGGGATGGAGCTTGATGATGGATCGGCCAGAGCACGAAGCGTCACACTCTTGAGCAGCGGCATAACCTCTGAATTTTCGGTCGTCGTGGATGAAGGCAGAAACCGTCTGGTTCGCAGAATGGCCTGGAGTGTCGGATTCAATCTCTTGGAGTTGCACCGAACCCAAATCGGACCTCAGATATTGGGGGACTTGGCGCAAGGTGAATGGCGCATGCTCGGCGTCGACGAAATCGAGATCCTGTGGGAGGCTGCGGGTGGCCGAGATCAGGTCAAGAACCAACAGATGCAGGCTCTGTCCCGTCGTGCTCGTACCTACCGTGAGCAGGGTCGCCCTTTTTTGCGACTTGAAGCATGGCTTGAGAAGGCTGGAGCAAGCCAAGGAACCCCATGACCGTCGCTTTTTTTGACCTCGATCACACCGTTTTATCGGTCAATTCCGGAAGCCTGTGGGTGAAGTACCAGTATCGAAAGGGCGTGTTGTCCCGAGGCGATCTGGTCAAAACCTTCGGGTATTTGCTCGGGTACCGCTTTGCCCTGGTGGACGTCGAAAAAATTGTGAACGTGGCGGTCACTCGAATCGCGGGGATGCCCGAGGATGACATGCGACTCGAGGTCTACGAATGGTATGATCGCGAGGTTCGCCAGCATATTGACCCCATGATGACGAAGGCCATCAAGGCCCACGGCGATGCGGGCCACAAGCTGGTCTTGCTCACCGCGTCGTCTCCCTACATTTCAGAACGAGTCTGCGAGGATCTCGGATTTGACGATTTTCTTTCGACACGGTTTGAGGTTCAGGACGGCAAATTCACAGGGCGACTGCAGGGTCCCATGTGCTACGGGGCCGCCAAGGTGACCTACGGACAAGAATGGTTGGACGACCACAAAAAGCAGCTCGATGAGGCCTGGTTTTATTCAGATTCGTACACCGATTTGCCGATGTTGAAGGCGGTTGGAAACCCGGTGGCGGTCAATCCTGACCCTCGACTTGAGCGATGGGCGAGGCAGCACGACGTCCAAATTATGAGCAGTAAATAACTTTTTCTTCTCAGCCGCAAACAACGGGTTATTATCTCACGTTGGAGGAGTCGAGTTCGCGCACGAGTTCAGCCCCCTTGGCAGCTTGCCAACGGAGCGTAGCGTGAGTATCGTTCGCTTGAAGATCTTCCCCTTTGTCGGCACTTAGACACACTCTCGCGGTGTCCGTATGCCATTGTGTATTGTTCCATGAGAGGCCCTCGCCCATGAAGATCACGTGCCCAGCTTGCTCAGCAAGCTACAACATCGACTCGACACGCGTTTCAGCGAACGGCATGACCATGCGCTGCCCGAAATGCGCGCAGAGCTTTCATGTCAGTGCAGACGGGTCGACATCTGCCGAGGCTCCAGCCACTGGAAACTCGACCATGCTCGATGGCGGTGGCGCATCCATGCAAAATGAGCGGTATTACGTCAAACGGCCAACCGGCAAGGTTTTCGGCCCGTTCGACTCCAGCGCCATTCAGATGATGCTCAAGACCTCCAAGCTCGCTGGCGATGCGGAGGTCTCGATCGATAAGCTCTCGTGGTCGCCTATTTCCAGCATTCCTGACTTTTCGGAGTTTGTGGACCCAAGTTCGCTGCCCTCGTTCGAAAACATGGATCCGAAAGCCACGATGATGGGCGGATGGACTCAACGAGAAGCCACTGCAGCCGCAGCAGGTAAGGTCCCAGATCTTCCCGCGCTAAAGTCAGGATTCGATCTTCCGGCACCCAAAGGCGGAATCCCCGATTTGCCTGCGCTCAAATCAGCGGCACCAGGCAGGCCCGTAGCTCCAGAGCTACCAGCACTCAAAGGAGCTCCCCCAGAACTGCCAGCACTCAAGGGCGCTCCAGAGCTGCCAGCACTCAAGGGCGCTCCAGAGCT
>JBFFMO010001041.1:0-2161 GCA_041554035.1 Allomicrovenator sp.
CGACAAGGCCTGACGTCGTCGGCAATGCAGGTTACGCATCACATGCGCAGGTGAGCGCGGTCAGTCGATGTCATGGCTGTGGCGAGGCGTGGCAGCGTCAGGACCGGGGTCCGCTCTTGTGCCGCAGACCACTGTCCCGAAAAGGTCGTTGTCGTCTCCCGTGAAGGCGTTGAGTTCGGACACGGACCCGACGAGATCGCTAGGCACAGTGACTACCGCTACAGCAACGTCACCGAATGAAATGACAAGCTCATCAAGTTGGCCCCTGAGTATCTCCGACTGGTCTTTGGCCCCTGCGTTTATCTTGGCTGGACCATCGTAGGAGCGCTCGGCGAGCAAATGGCGAGATCAGTGCGTAGCGATTGGTCATTAATGCTCCCGAGGTTCTGGAAGTGAAGCGCTGGGCGCCCAGGTATCAAAGCTGCAGTTTTGGGCGTTTCCAGCAGGCCAGAGATGTTTGGGGGAAATAGGGTGGTGGGGTATGAAAAGAGGGCAAGATCTGGAGTTCCTAGGTGCCTTCTTTAAAGCCCCAGTAAGGACGCTGCTTGCACTTCGTCGACACCTTCGATTTCGACCGTCTTTCGCTTGCCCGTGGCTCCCGCGCAGAGTGTGACCGCTGATTTTGAAACTCCGAGGGATTTGGCCAGAAAGCGCACCAATTCCTCGTTAGCGGCGCCATCGACCGGGGGCGCTGCAAGTTGGATTTTCACGCGTTCGTCGTAATAACCGATCACCTTTGAACGGCCAGCCCTTGGTGAAGCATGGATGCGGATCTTACATCCCAGTTCGCTGGCTTCGATCGCATTTGGCATTCTTTGAACCTTCACGGATGAGACGCTGGACTGGAATTCAGACGTTGTATCTAAAGGCGGCGTGACCTCGGGTTGGGAACCCGGTGAGGCGTGTGCACAAGTTCCAAGGTCGAGTTTAGTGCCTTTGATACTAGGTGGCACACTGCAAATCTAACTCGGCTTCCACCGATCGAGCACCTAAGCAGTGTTTTCTTTGTTCGGCCTTCACTGGGCCCAGACACGATTTAAAATCCACCATCAGTGCATTTGATTGCAGTTGGCGTTTCCCAAACCCCTGTAATTGGGAGCTACAACCTATTTCAACCAGAAGACTGCGGAGTTCCTTTCGTTCGGTTCGCTCTTGGCGAAGCGCGAGTGCGGATGCCTGATCGCGGGCTTCGGAATCGCTGGTCGGTCGCCGGCAGTGAGACCGCTGGCGGTCCGGTCGCTGTCCTTCGGGTCGCTCCCCTTTCAAATCACTGCCAGTGTGATCACTGCCCTGTCCGGTCGCTGCTCGTGGCTGACTGTCCGGTCACTGGCTGGACTGTGCGACATTGGCACCGAAGGCCTCGGCTTTCCTGGGTGCGTTGCCGCGCTCAAGTCAGAGCGATGGGTTCGATCCCCGCATTAAGTAGGGTTTCATGGACTCGATGTGGGACGGTATTTGCGAGGTGATTTCTTCGGTCTTCGGCTCCTTTTAGGTCCGCAGAACACGAAACGCTGGGTTTGTACTCAGCATTCACGCGCTTTCATGAACTTGTTGCGGGACCGGATTTGCAGTTTATCTGGCTCGCCTATGGCACAGTGCCACGCACAACCGAGAACGCTGGGTTTGATCTCAGCATTCAGGAGGCATTCATGGACGGAATATATCTCCAGGGTGAAGGCGGTGCATGGGACCACGCACGACCCACGAGCCCAGTATTCAGTGAACCTTCATGGACTTCATGCGGGACTGAACCTCTGCTGGAGCAAGGGTGGACCCGGTATTTGTTTTCACATAGTCGGAAGCTTGCTCAAGCTCTGCGTTCGAAAGAGGCGCGTTGAGTTCGTCTGTGGTCAGGACCTTGCCCTGTTTTGCGGCAACGTCTTTTCGGGCTTCGACAATCATGGTCGCGACTTTGAGCAATTCCTCGTCGATTCGAAAAAGACCGCCAGCGGGCGAGTATTCGGCGCCGCACGAAGCGGAACCGCCCATGACCGAGATGCCTGCGTTGCTCTTGATTCGGTAGGTACCCGCGCCAGGAAAGTAGCCCTGCGCGTGTCCAGCACTCAAATTGCCTTCCCAAAGCGTTTTATTGTCCATGCTTGAGACCGTGACGGCGTTGTTATCGAAGTACGAGAAGATCCAGAGTTGTTCACTGGTGGTC
>JBFFMO010001042.1:0-2160 GCA_041554035.1 Allomicrovenator sp.
ACAGGTGAACGCGTGGTTTTCACGACGATCGACCAACGGGGCCCAGGGATATCGGCGCTCTACGGACTTCCCGATTATTGGCGGGAGCACGATGGAACCGCTTATGTGTTGGCCGGATCGGCGATCAGGCAGCTCTTAGGCTACGGTGAAGAGAGTCTTGAGCTCTGGGGGACCCCGATTTTCGGCGAGGTTCCTAACGCTCTCGGCGCAGGGTTTGGCTCTTTTGATTTCGTCGGGGATACCCTCATCTTTGCTGGCAACGATAACGGAGTGACCGGCAGCGCCGCTTACCAATTCAGGACCGAAGGCGGCACCGTCCCTGGCACGACTGTTCTGGCGAGCACAGAAACCGGGCGTTTTGACACCATTTTTCAAGAACCCATCAAAGTTGAGTTTCAGGGAGAGCCAGCGGTTATGGTCTTCGAGACTTCCCTAACCATTCCAGAGCGAACCCATCTGGTTCATCTGGACGGTTCTCTCATGCAAGACTTCACGGGGTCTCCAGGGGTTTCTGCGCCTTATCGTCCCATCACGAACGGGTCGTCGGTCATGATTTTTGCGCCTCGGGAAGGGACCTTGATGGGCCTTAATGTCGCAGCCACAACACCCGTTTGGTCGGCCTGGCCTTCAGCGTCCGACAAGGAACATGTGACGTCGATTTATCACGACGAGACCGATGGGGCCCTTTACGCAGTGTTGGATGACGGCGTTGTGCAGCGCGCATCTGAGGCCTCGGGTTGGACCGATTGGGCACTTCACCCCATCGATATCAAGGCGGTCGCCAATTTGAAGACCACGGTTCGAAATCTTGGGCGCCTTCCCGACGGACGGTGGATTGTCGGAGCCGACATCACCGATGCCAACGGTATGGATTGGGCGTTTGCCCGCACGGCGTTTTTTGTGAGCCCGGAGCAAGAATAGATGCGCATTTCAAAATGGATTTTGAGTGGACTCGTTGTGGCGGGATTTGGCTGTGGGTCAAATGATCCCGATGCACCCCTCGATTTGGAAATCTCGAATTTAGTCGGATATTGGGGAGGGTACGAGATTCGTCCAGGCTTTCAGGGAACGGTGTTCTTGCCTCGCGTCGTGCATGTCGAAAAAGAGTACGCAGGCACCCAATGGTATGCTGAGGCGGTCGGCTACGAGTCTAATTTTGTGTCCGGCACCGCGGGTATCGCTGACGGCGTGCTCTCTCTCTCCGACTTCCAAGGGTATCCAGCGCGTCGCCTTGAACTAGCGAAAGTTTCCGAAAACGAGCTGGAATTCAGGGACGAAAACGCTGACGTCGATTGGACGTTGAAGCGACAGGCGGGGTGCGCCATTCCCTTTAGCATGGTCGGAAAGCTCGCGGGTTTTCGTCCGACTTTTTTGGCTGATGGAACACTTGTTCTGGCACGTGGAAATGATGCCTTCATGAACGTGGTGCCCAAAGGCCACTGCACCGCGACGGCGTCAAATGCTCGACCCGGAAAGGTGATGGCTGGGGATCCGAACGGCGGATTATGGGCGGTGGATGTCGAACTCACGCCGACCAACGAGGTTCGGATTATCTGGCGCCATGTCACCGACCTTCTGGCTGAATTTCCGACGGTCGAATCCGAGATCGTTGTAGAGACGAACCTTCTGAACTCCAACGAAACCTATGTCGTTTTTGACGACGGGTTAGGAAATCCGGTGGTCGCAGTTAAAAATAGCGATTGGTTGGCAGCTTGGAGGCGTGTCGAGGGTCAGTGGGTCGAATATCAGATGCCAGCTCGCACGATTGACACGATGTGGGCTTGGCGTGATGGCGTCTACACTTCTTTTGATGTGCCGCAAGACCCCATTCAAGGCCGACTTCAGCTTCCCGCGCTCACAGCAGAAAATGTCATCTGGGGTGTTTTTACGGAGACTTTGAACGGTTATTCGGGGCGCATTAATCTTGTGCGTGTTGATGGTAATCAATGGAAAAGCTGGCCCGTGGGCTTTGGCCAGGCGATGGGCCTTCGGGTTCGCGATGATGGGGTCGTGGATATCGCCGTCAGAGAAAGTCTGGATTTGGCCAATCTTGGTTTCATTGAAGCGACTCCTGATGCTGACGGCTGGTTGAGCCGGTATCGGCGCATCGGAGAGGCAGACCAGGCAAATTTGCCAAACGCCGGCGAGCTCGCATTTGGG
>JBFFMO010001043.1:0-2157 GCA_041554035.1 Allomicrovenator sp.
ATCATCGGGCTTCAGGAACAACAGGCGCCGGTCGCACTTCGATTTTCAACCGAAGACGAAGGTCAAAACCGGGTGGCCATCTGGTCGGGCACGGCCGTGCCCAACCAGACCTCGATCGTGCACACATTTACCGCGCAAACCATTGGGTTGAAATACGTGGTCGACCCTCACCTGAAGGTTCCTGCCTCGTACGAGTCCGCTCTCCGCGTCCACCTTCAGCCCTCCGAGTACATCCAGGTCGACGCCCCCGAAATCGTGGCCCTTGCAGCCAAAATTGGAGCCAATAAAGGCACCGCGCTTGAACGCCTCACCAAGATCTATGACTTCGTAATGGGTCTCGAAACGCGCGCATTTAAAGGCACAACAGACGCTTTGACAGCCGCGCGCCTTGGCGAAGCCAGCTGCAACGGAAAGAGTCGTTTATTTGTCGGATTGGCTCGAGCCGTCGGGCTTCCATCAAGGCTGGTCGGCGGACTGATTCTGGCCGAGGGCAAAAAGCGAACGTCGCACCAATGGGTTGAGGTTAATCTTGGTGGTCATTGGGTCCCTTTCTGCCCGACCAACGGTCATTTCGCCGAACTTCCGGCCAATTATTTGGTTTTTTACCGTGGGGATGAGGCGCTTTTTAAACACACGTCGGATATCAATTTCGACTACGAATTTTCGACCGTATCCAAACTCGTCCCCTCGGAACGGGCACGTGAAACGCTCAGTGCGTTCAACGTCTGGGACCTCTTTGCACGCCTAAAATTGCCATTTTCTCTGCTGCGAACGGTGTTGATGCTTCCGATTGGTGCGCTCGTCGTTGTTTTATTCCGCAACGTCATCGGGGTCCCAACCTTCGGGACTTTCTTGCCGGCGTTGATCGCGGCAGCCGCAGGAGCCACCGGTGTTCTTTGGGGACTGGTAAGCCTTCTGATTGTGCTCTTGGCGGTCGTTATTGCACGACGCGCAACCGAGCGACTGGGGCTCTTGCACTCGCCTACGCTGGCGATTTTGTTGGTCGTGGTCGTGCTGACGATGATTGGGACCAGTTTTGCGGCGGAAAGGGCTGGATTATTGGATTTGGCCAAAATTTCATATTTCCCCATCGCAGTGATGGCGATTGCGTCGGAGCGTTTCTATCTGGCGCTGGTCGAAAAAGGGAAAAGCGAAGCGGCCAAACAGCTGACCGGGACGCTCATCGTGGTTCTGGGCTGTTATATCGTGATGAATTCGCTGGCCGTGCAGATGATTGTCAGTGGTTTTCCCGAAGTCCTTCTGCTTGCCGTTGCAGCGAACATCTATATCGGTCGTTGGGTCGGCGTACGGATGCTTGAAATGTGGCGCTTCCGGCACCTCATGGGGAGTTCGACATGATTTCGAGACTCCTTGAAAACGTCCAACGCATCCGCGGCGGTTACGGCCCCGTTTACGGAATCAACCGTCGAAACGTGGAACTTGTTTACGCAAATAATCCACGGCGCCTCTATCCCTATGCCGATGACAAGATCCTATCGAAGTCCTGTATGGAAAAAGCGGGCGTCCCGACCTCAAAGACCCTCGCTGTTTGCAGAGGCCTATTTGAGGTCACCTCAACTCTGGAAAAGCTTAAAAAGCTGGATAATTTTGTCATTAAACCCTGCCAGGGAAGCGGTGGCGACGGGATTTTAATCACGGGTCCTCGAGACGGTGAGGGATGGACCACCCCAAAAGGATGGGTTTCGGACCTCGACGTGCATCGCCATATGGCGAATATCGTTTTTGGCGCTTTTTCGAGTCAGCTTGAAGACAGCGTGCTGATTGAGACCCGGGTCCGCCCCCATGCCCTGTTCCGAGAGTTCTGGGACCAAGGTGTTTGCGATGTGCGCATCATCTGCCTCGAGGACGTGCCCTTCATCGCGATGATCCGCATTCCAACAAGCGCATCCGGGGGCAAAGCCAACCTCCACCAGGGAGGAATCGGCGCTGCGGTCGACTTGAAGACGGGAATCACCACACGAGCCGTTTCCAAGGGAAAAACCTGCACCATCCACCCCGAGTCAGGGGTCAAAATTGTGGGACGACAAGTACCCATGTGGGACGAATGCCTTGATATAGCTAAGCGCGCAAGCGGTGCAGTGCCGCTAAATTACGTCGGTGTGGACATCGTCATCGACGAGACCGACGGCCCGTTGA
>JBFFMO010001044.1:0-2156 GCA_041554035.1 Allomicrovenator sp.
GCTCTTGAAGGCTGGCCCATGCTCTTCACCGCTTTGACCACGATCGCTATTTTGATCGGTGGAGCCGTCGAGATCATCCCGATGATACTCGTGAAGAGCAACGTGCCTCATATCGCAAGCGTGATGCCTTACACCCCGCTTGAGTTGGAAGGACGCGACATCTACATCCGTGAGGGTTGTTATAACTGCCACTCACAGACCGTTCGTCCGCTTCTGCACGAGGTCGAACGCTACGGCGAGTACTCCAAGCCCGGCGAGTTTATCTATGACCACCCGTTCCAGTGGGGCTCAAAACGAACTGGGCCAGACCTGCATCGTGTGGGCGGCAAGTACCCGCACCTCTGGCATGTCCGCCATATGCAGGATCCACGATCGACCACTCCGACCTCGATCATGCCTCCTTACGCGTTCCTCTTGGAGGATGACCTCGATCTCTCGGACACTCAGAAGAAGGTTGAGGTCCAGATGATGTTGGGTGTGCCATACACACCCGCGATGGCCGATTCGGCGGTTGCCGACGCAAAACAACAAGCTGCAGAAATTGCCGCTCAGGTCGAAAAAGACGGAGGTCCCAAGGGGCTTGCGAACAAGGAAATCATGGCGCTCACGGCCTACCTGCAGCGTCTGGGCACCGATATCAAGAAGGAGGCCAAATGAACCGCGATGTAATGCAGGGCGCAGGTCTTGAGATCTACGCCGAGATTGGAATTATCATTTTTTTGATTGGCTTTCTGCTGGTTCTGATTCGCGTGGCCTTCATGAAGAAGGACGAGGTCGAAGAATGCGGAAACCTGCCTTTGTCGGACGGAACGGATGAGGTGGCGGTATGAGTGAAGGTAAAAAAGACTCTGAATATCAGGATATCCTGACCAGCCATGACTACGATGGCATTCGTGAATACGATAATCCGATGCCATTTTGGTGGAAGGCTGTGTTCGCTCTGACCGTGATCTGGTCTCCTATCTATGTGATTGGCATGGAGTTCGGCTACATCAACGATTACGGCGAAAATCTCCGTGAAGACACGCTTGCCGTGAACGCACTGCGCGCCACGACCAAGGCCGCAGCCCCGGTCGTTGATGAAGCTCTCATCATCGCGTCAGCGGGCGACCCAGCGCGTGTTGCAGCGGGTCAGAAGGTGTTCTCGACCACCTGTGCATCCTGCCATAATCAACAGGGACAGGGCCTTATTGGTCCCAACCTGACCGACAAGTTCTGGATTCACGGCGGAAGCCCGATGGATATCCACAAGATCGTCATTGAAGGTGTGGCCGCCAAGGGTATGCCACCCTGGGGCAATGTCATCAGCGCCGACGATGCCATCAACGTGACCGCGTTCATCGCGACACTTCAGGGCACGAATCCTGCAAATCCCAAAGAAGCGCAGGGTGACGTTTATCCGGCCGAAAAGTAGGTTAGTTCCATGGGTGATCCCAATATTCTCCATTCCCCCGAAGATGTACTTTCGACGCTCCATTCCGATGGGCGTCGACGGTGGATGTACCCCGTGCCCGAAAAGGGCCCGTGGTGGAAACGTCGACTCGTTGTGGCGTGGGCTCTCATCCTGATCTTTCTTGCATTTCCGATCGTCAAGGTCGGCGGTAAGCCGTCGATTTTCTTGGATTTGGCTCATCGTGAGTTCACGTTTTTTGGGCTCACACTCTACGCCACCGATACGTTTCTCCTCACTCTATTTCTGTTGAGTGGGTTTGTGTTCATCCTGCTTTTCACGACCGTAGCCGGCCGTGTCTGGTGCGGATGGGCTTGCCCGCAGACTGTGTACATGGAGTTTTTGTACCGACCCATCGAGCGTTGGATCGAAGGCAAAGAATCGGCCCGTCGTCGGCGGGATGAAGGTCCACCCTCATTTGATAGGACCTGGCGCAAGGCTGTGAAATTCGGCATATTTGCTGTGATTTCAGCCTTTCTGGCTCATACCTTTGTTGCCTATTTTGTGAGCTGGGATGCCCTGATTCACTGGATGACGGGGCCCCCGACGGAGCATTGGGGCTACTTTGTGATGATGGCCCTCACCACAGGCCTGATCCTTTTCAACTTTGGCTATTTTCGTGAGCAGATGTGCACGATCGCCTGTCCTTACGCCCGCATCCAATCGGTGCTCCTCGATCAGGATTCGCTGATTGTCAGCTACGACA
>JBFFMO010001045.1:0-2155 GCA_041554035.1 Allomicrovenator sp.
ACAACTGATGACGCTGAGGCGGCCAAATATGAAGCGTCGCCTGATTGGACGCGCGACACATCGGCCGAACAAGACCGTCGCGACCTTCAGCGTTCCAACGACCGGGACCAAAAAGATCTGAAGCGACGGTTAGACAATCAGGAAAAGCTCGAAAACCTTCATTGTTACAAAAAGAAGACCGGCGAAGTGAAGGGCGTCGCGGACTGACCGTACGTTGCCCACCCCGCGCCCGAACGGCTGAAACCAGAAAAACCGACAACCGAAATCGGTCGAAGGCCATTGCCTAAAGTGCATGCACGCACATTTAGCGTGAAGGCCTAAATAGAGTTCACCATCGCCAGAAAAAAGCCTGCCGTGGCAAAATAGGCGGCTTTTCCTGTCGAGGTCAGAGCAGAATGCCGCAAAACGCGTTTCCATCCCCTAAGCCGAGGCAAGTGTACCCCTCGCGACAATCATCGCTGCTTTCGCAAGCGGGGAAACACTGGGTGAATCTGGTGTAGACGAGGCAGGGGTTTTTGGCGCCACAGCCTGTGTAGTCATTGGTCGTGCCGCTATGGATTGGCGCGTTGGCGCCCGGGTCACAGCCAAGGACGATGCAATGACCGCCAGGCGCCAGGCCGTCGCCTGCGTCTTGGTTACAGGAGTCGGCGAGCAGTCCGCCGTAACAATCGGAATCCGAGCTGCAGGCTTCACCGAGTTTTGGAACCGGACATCCGCACGCATCAAATCCATATTTGTAGCACCGGTCATAGAGGACCGAGGTGGTGTTGCAGTCTTGGTCCCACCTTTCGTCGACGTCTTCTTTAAGTTCGGTATCGATATCATAACGTTCGATGCAGCCATTTGGGCCAGTGCTCGTGCATTCGGCGAGCGCGCCGGCGGTGGCTGTGGCCAGTTCGTCGGGGAGGGTGCAGACGTCGGAGACACAGCGGCCAAACAGGATATCGCAGTAGTGCTGGCAGCGGGTCTCGATCGTGTCTTCGCGGACTGCGACGGTGTTGTTGGTCTGGTTATTCGTCGCGTTATTCGTCGCGTTATTGGTCGCGTTGTTCGTCGCGTTATTGGCGGTTTGACCGCCTTCCGCGTTGGGATCGGGCTGTGGTGAATCGGCGCAGGCCGCCAATAACAGTGCCAAGGTTATGAGTGATCGAAACATGTGCCCGCCCTAAGGTGAAGTCTGGAATCACAGGCTAGCGGTACATGGCTGGCGGGTAAACTCAAAAGCATTGCAGAAGCGCAGGCAGGCCACAGGGGCTGCGTCTCGGAATCGCTAGACAGCGCGTGCCAGAACGGCTAAAAACCCGGCATGTAAGTGACTACTCACTCAGAGGTTTGGCATGCAAGAAGCGTATATTTTGGACGCAGGTCGCTCGGCAATCGGCCGGCGCAAAGGCCTACTCAGCACCACTCGCCCCGACGATATGGCCGGCGCAACGCTCAAGGCGTTTGTCGAACGCGCGGGCATTGACCCGGCAGAAGTCGAAGACGTGATCATGGGTTGTGTGACTCAGATTGGTGAGCAAGGCCTGAATATCGGCCGAATCGCGGCGCTGATCGCCGGCTTTCCGGTCACAACCACCGGCACGACCGTCAACCGCATGTGTGCTTCCAGCCTTCAGGCCGTGAACTTCGGCGCACAGGGCGTGATGAGCGGCATGCACGACCTCATCATTGGTGCCGGTGTCGAGTCCATGAGCCGCGTGGGCATGGGCACTGATGGCGGCGGCCTCAGTGAAAACCTGCTGGATCGTTTCGACATCATCAATCAGGGCCATAGCGCCGAGATGATCGCTCAGAAATGGGGACAGACGCGTCAGCAGCTTGACCAGATGGCGTTCGAATCCCATCAGCGCGCGATCGCTGCGCAAGATAACGGCTATTTTGAGCGTGAAATCCTGCCCATCGAAGTCACAGGACCTCAGGGCGAAAAAATCATGTTCCAGGTCGACGAAGGTCCACGCCGTGGAACCTCGCTCGAGAAGCTCGCAAGCCTTAAACCCGCCTTCAAAGACGACGGCGTGGTCACCGCTGCTGGCGCCTCTCAGATTTCGGACGGCGCCGCAGCCGTGCTGATTGGCTCGAAAGCAAAAGCTGACGAGCTTGGGCTCAAGACTCGCGCCAAATTTCGCGCGATGGCCGTGGCTGGTGTTGACCC
>JBFFMO010001046.1:0-2153 GCA_041554035.1 Allomicrovenator sp.
GGACAGGATTTGCACCAATGCCCGCGGCTCGGCTTCAACGGGAGAAAGGTCGTCCTCAAATTCCACATCGAGTTCGACACCGGCCTTGGCGGCCGTGGGCGAAAAACGGTCGAGGATCTCGGCGACAATTTCGGGCAATGAGACCCCGCCTTTGGCGAATTCTTCTCCCGCAGCCTCAAGCCGAGACAGGGTGAGCAAGTCTTCGATGATCTGGGCAAGGCGATTGGCGTTGCGGAAGATGGACTCCACAAATTCACGACTCACGGGCCCCACGTCCATGTTCTCCATCAGGAGTGTTTCGGAGGCTGACTGAATGGTCGTGACCGGAGTTCTTAATTCGTGGCTGACATTGGCCACAAAATCACGCCGCACGCGCTCCAAGCGGCGAAGACGCGTCACGTCGTACATCACGACCACGGCGCCGACCGATTCGTCCGCCTCTAGAATCGGCGCCGCAGAAACCCAGATATTTCGAACATCATCTGAGTTGATGCTCCATTCCATTTCGGTGATCGCAGGTCGTTTGCTCCACAACACATTGGAAACGATATCCCCAAGGCCCTTCATGCGTGAGACCTCGGCGATTCGACGGCCCACATAACCTGTTGGAAGGGATAAAATTCGTTCGGCCACGGGATTGGCGACCAGGATTCGCTCCCGCTCGTCCATCATCACCACGGCTTCGCTCATGCCAGAAAGTAGCACCGTCAACCGTGCCCGTTCTTGTTCCAGACGCCCCACTCGTTCGCGTAGGCGAGCGATGCTGTCCACCAGACGTTCCGAGACAAGGTCGATCTCGCCGGCGGACTCAGGAGCCGTTGTGGGGCCCGCGATCGAAGCTTCCAGCAGATTTCTGGCTTTATCGAGATTCCGCAACACGCTGCCACGCGTCAGAATCGCCACAACCGCCCCCGTAAGAAGCGAGGCAACGGCCATGATGGCGACTCCGCGTCGGGCGGACTCAAATTCTTCAGGAGCGACAATACTGTAGCCGACCCAAACCACCAGCGTGGCCACGAACAGGGTCAGAACATGCAATCCAAACGCGCGCCAATGCAGGCGTGCATACCATTGCACGTGACTCAAGGCGCCTCCGCAAAGCGGTAGCCGATGCCGCGGACGGTCTCGACGTAATCGCCCGCCACACCCAGCTTTTCGCGCAGGCGTTTGACGTGCGTGTCCACCGTTCTGGGGGTCACATTGATGTCGGCGCCCCAGACGTCCTTGAGGAGCGTGTCACGGGTCTGCACCCTGCCTCGCCGGGTCAGGAAGGTCTCGAGCAGGCGAAACTCAGTCGCCGTGAGTTTCACTTCCTCTTCTTCAACCCAGACGCGGTGACGTTCGATATCCAGCGAAATCACGCCAAAACGCACGCGTTCCGCGGCGACGGCGGTTTCTTCGGGAGTGTTGGTTCTCTTCAGGATGGCGCGAACACGCAGGATGACTTCACGGACGCTGAATGGCTTGACGATATAATCGTCGACGCCCAGTTCGAAACCAACAACGCGGTCGATTTCTTCGCCTCGGGCGGTGACCATCACGACTGGAATGTCTTTGAGCTCGGCACTGGTTTTGATCTGCTGGCAGACTTGCGTGCCCTGCATATCGGGCAACATCACATCCAAAAGAATCAAGTCCGGGCGCTCACGCTCGGCGATCTCAAGTGCTTCCCGGCCCGTGGCCGCAGATAGGATCGTAAAACCCGCATTTCGGAGATTGAACTCCAAAACCTTTCGCAGGTCTTCCTCGTCATCGACCACCAGAATACGTTGTTGTGTCATCGTGTGCTCGCCGAGGGAGGAAGGCCGAAGGATCGGTGTCTCGACGAGGGATGTAGCCCCTGAGGCTCAGAAAATCAAGCCTTCACAGGCCGGGCAGGAGCCCGGCGCACCCATCACAGACCTACTCGACCGTAGAGGCGACGAGCTCCAAAAAGGCTTTCTCGGGGAGTTCGCTGGTGATGGTGTAAGTGACGCCATCGTCTTGAAGAAGCGCGACTTCGTAACCACGCTGATTGACGACCATCATGTCACGTGTGCCGACATGACGGATCCGATCCGCAGGAATCACCATGCCTTGTCCCTCGAACATCATGACACTCAGACGAGTGCCGTCGACCTCGTAGGCAACATAGGCAGCGCGACGATCCTGGA
>JBFFMO010001047.1:0-2151 GCA_041554035.1 Allomicrovenator sp.
AAATGCTTCGTTTTCACCGTAAACGAAACGCCGGACTCACGGTTGCAGCGATCCCGGTGCCCATCGAAGAAGCGCATAATTTTGGGGTGATCGAAGTCGACAAGGACTGGAAGATCGTTCGCTTTCTGGAGAAGCCGGAAAAGCCACCCCATATGCCCGGCAATCCTGGCCTGGCCCTGGCCTCTATGGGCAATTACATCTTCGATGCAGACACCCTGGTGGAGGAACTGCTCAAGGATGCCGACGATCCCAAGAGCGTTCACGATTTCGGCAAGAACATCATCACGAACATGGTCGCCAAGGGTGACGATCCTGTCTACGTGTACGATTTCTCGCGCAATTTCATCGAAGGCCAAACGGACGCGGAGAAAGGATATTGGCGAGATGTGGGGACGATTTACTCGTATTGGGAATCGTCGATGGAGTTGGTTTCGCTGACGCCTGCCTTCAACCTGTACAATCGAAAGTGGCCCATTCGTAGTTATTACGAGCACTACCCTCCGGCAAAATTTGTGCATGATGATCCCCGCAACGCTCGTGTTGGAACGGCGGTGAACTCCATCGTGGCCGAGGGCGTGATCGTGTCCGGCGGTATGATCCGGTCGTCGGTTCTCTTCCCGCGAGTAAGAATCAACTCTTATTCCCACGTCGAAGAGTGCGTTCTCTTCGAGGGTGTCAATGTTGGAAGGCGCGCACGTGTGCGGCGAGCAATCGTCGACAAGAATGTGGAGATCCCGCCTGACTCCGTGATTGGTTATGACCTTGAGGCAGACGCGAAGCGTTTCACCGTCTCCGACGGTATCGTGGTCATTCCCAAAGGCACCGTCTTTTAAGAGTGGCCTATGAAAACTCGCCTGATTCAATTCGTCTGGCATATGCACCAGCCCTATTATGGGCTTCCGGACCGCGGTACGAGCTACCTTCCGTGGGTTCGCCTCCATAGCGTGAAGTCGTATTACGATATGGCCCGGATGTTGGAGCGACATCCCACGATACGTGGCACCGTAAATTTCAGTGGGTCTCTGCTCAAGCAATTGCATGAGTACGTCTCTGAAGGTCGGCGAGACACGTGGTGGGAGCTCACCCTGAAGTCACCAGAGGACCTCAGCGACACCGATAAACGCCACTTATTGAAACACTTCTTCAGCCTCGATTGGGACCACTGCATCCGTCCCCGAGCCCGTTTCTCGGAACTTTTGGACCTGCGCAATGAGGGGCACGCCATCACCCGTTTTCAGGCTCAAGACTGGATGGACCTTCAGGTCTGGTTCAATCTGGGTTGGTGTGGTTTTTCGGTCCGGTCCGAATCAACTCTGGTTCAAGAACTTCTGGCGCGGGGCCGCGGCTTCACCCAGGAAGACAAGGTGGCGCTTCTGGATCTGCATATTAAGGTGATGCAGGACCTGCCTAACCTCTATCGAAGTCTGGCCAAGAGCGGGCAAGTGGAGATCAGCGTCACACCGATGTATCACCCCATTTTGCCACTCATCATCGATACCGATGCTGCTGCACGGGCAACACCTGATCGCCCTCGGCCCGAGCGATTTCAAGCGAAGAGCGACGCTCACCATCAAGTCAAAGCGGCTCTTGAGATGTCGACCAAGTTCTTTGGCGTTCGTCCGGCGGGCATGTGGCCTGCGGAGGGCAGTGTTTCGCCCGAAGCGGTTCAGGTCTTTGCCGACGAAGGCGTTCAATGGATCGCGTCGGACGAGGACGTTTTGCGGGCTTCTCGTGGCTCAGCTTGGGCCCATTCTGACATCACGCATCCTTGGAAGTTGGACACGCTGGAGTCTCCCTCGATCTTCTTTCGGGACCACTCACTCAGCGACCAGATCGGTTTTGTGTACTCCAAGAACTCACCCAAACACGCAACGCTGGATTTCATCGCTCGCGTTCGCGCGGTGCCGAGCTCCGACGGCCCCAATGTCGTGTCGGTGATTCTGGATGGTGAAAACGCCTGGGAGCATTACCCCGACGACGGTCAGGGCTTTCTGGACGCACTCTACAAGGGCCTCGAAGACGCCAGTGACATCAAGACAACCACCCCATCGCAAGTCTTGAAGGACGCGACCCCGAAAGTCCTGCACTACTTGCATTCTGGTTCCTGGATCTTGGCGAACTACCAGATCTGGATCGGCCATCCGGAAGAAA
>JBFFMO010001048.1:0-2151 GCA_041554035.1 Allomicrovenator sp.
AAAGAGGGGTTTGCCGAGCTTGGCGAGACATTTTTGAGGATCCAACACGAGCTCTTCAACCTGGGGTCCATTTTAGCGACATTGCCCGAAGACGTGGGGGAGTTCATGCCTCGCGTGACCGCAAAAGACGTGGAAGCCCTTGAGACCAGCATCGATAAGTTCAATGCCAATCTGCCCCCCCTTCGTTCCTTCGTGTTGCCGGGTGGAAACCGACTGAGCGTCGAGTTGCACCAATGCAGAACAATTTGTCGCCGGGCTGAGCGTTTGGTCGTTGCGTTAGACGCCGAAGAACCTACAGACCCTAATGCGTTGGCGTACCTGAATCGGCTGAGCGACGCGTTTTTTGTATGGAGTCGTTGGGCGGCAGTACACGGCGGCGCAGAAGAAGTTTTATGGCAACCGAATAAGTCGGCTGGCGCTGCAAAATGATCCACGACATCGCCATCATAGGTTCCGGTCCATCAGGTTTATCGCTCGGCGCGAACTTGAGCGAGCGAGGTCTCGATGTGGTGGTTTTTTCCCCGGACTATTACGGTAAGTGGAAAAATAATTATGGCGTCTGGGTGGATGAGCTTGGGGAATGGGACCTTCCCGAAGGACTCTCAGAAGTCTGGAACGCGCCCCAGGTCAAATTTGATTCGCAGGCGCTGACCTTGAATCGGGTCTACGCGCGCCTTGATAACGAAGTCATCCAGAATACCTGGCGCGACAGACTCCGGTCCGCCACGATTCATGAGACCAAAGTGCAGACGGTGCGTCACGAGGCGAATGACGCCACCCTGACCACGAATGCCGGAGAATTTCAGGCGCGATTGGTCATCGACGCCCGTGGAGCCTCGAATCCCAAGGGGCAGGTGATCGCGGCCCAGACAGCCTACGGGGCGCACCTTCGTCTGGACGGCGACCCACTTGGCGGAGCGGACATGATGTTGATGGATTGGCAAGACGCCAGCCTCCATGACGTCCCTTCATTTCTGTATGGCATGCGTCTGGGAGACATCTATTTTTTGGAAGAGACAGTCTTGGCCGGCAGACCACCTGTGTCGATCGACTCGCTTAGACAGCGACTCTTCCAAAGATTGGAACGCATCGGGGTGCGAGTGCTTGAGGTCATCGACGAAGAGCGATGTTTCATCCCGCTGGGGCTTCCCATTCCTCCGCCTGACCGAAAACTCTCGATTGGCGCCGCGGCAAGCTTTGTCCACCCCGCGACTGGCTATTCGGTGGGCAGAAGTCTTGCGACCGGGTTGGAGCTCGCCAACATGCTCGAGGCGCAGTGGCAGGACGGGCTCGACCCTTTGACCGAGGCCGCGTGGCAGGTGATCTGGCCCGACCGCGCACGAGCCACACGACGATTTTATGAGCTTGGGCTCGAAGTCCTTCTGAAACTTGAGCCTGAAAAACTTCCGGAGTTCTTTCTTCGGTTTTTTCAATGTCCCGACCCGCTTTGGAAAGCCTACCTGTCGGATACCGGCAGCGTCGGTGATGTCGCACAACTGATGTGGCGCGTGTTTCGGAACGTCGACGTTGACATGAAATGGCAGTTGGCGAGGCACGCAAGTATGGCGGCGCTTTTGCGGCGCTCGGGTCCCCATAAATAAGCTTGTTCACCGTATAACGTCTATTGTACCTTCGGTGCATGGCAAGTGTATTGGTGGCATGGATAAATGACCGAGACCTTGAGGCTGCAGGCCCAGGTGGCATGGTCGAGAGTCGTATTCGACGCGTCGTTGAACAAGAATTTTACGCGCGCGTTTACCTTTTTTCTGCGTCCAAAAAGACCGGAAGAACATTCAAGAAATGGCTCTCCTCGACGGTGGCAACGCCGCTTGAATTTGAGCGAGTCAAAGTCGATAACCTCTTCGATTATCAAGAGGTATGGGAGTCTACGCTTCAGGCGCTAACGGACTGCCAGAAGCATATGGACGAAGACGAGATCGAATGGAGCTTCCTGCTCGGAGGCGACTCGGCCGTCATGGACGCAGTGATGATTCACCTCGCCCACACCGAAGTCCCCGCGGAATTGCTCCAGTGGTCAAGGTCTTCCGGTCTTCAAGTCATCGACGTCTCGCGAGAGCATTTTCCAGGATCGGAGCCAGCGCCAGTCCTCGCAAAAGGCCCTGAGCGGGTCACGGTCTTTAACGCCGCAGC
>JBFFMO010001049.1:0-2149 GCA_041554035.1 Allomicrovenator sp.
GCCACGATTCGTTCGTCCTCGCGCTTCTGAGCGCGTTCAGCCGACTGAAGGCGATTGCGTGTGGCCTCGACAAGCTGGCGCACGGCGGAGGTTCCCATGCCCATGAGCTGGCTGATGGGCAAGATGCCGAGTTCGTCGAGCTCAAGCGCGCCAAACACGTAGCGCGACTTTCGTTCGTCCCATCCAAAGAATCCCGCAACGGCGTCAAATGTGTAAGCAGGGCCGGCGGCCACGTCGCCTGGCTTAGGCGCGCAGAAGCTCGGTGCATACCGAATATCCGCGTCGTCGACGTCTTCGGGCAGCGATACTTCGATGCGACCATTCGCGATGGCGTGAATCAGAGCGCGGGCCGTCTCAAACTCGTTTGCCGCAGCATTGCCGCGCTGATTGATGTTTTCGGCGATCATCATCTTGAGCATGTTGCGGTCATTCAATTCCGCGATCGCAACCTCGACTTCGGAGTCCTCGCCGTAGAGCCGCTTGATGGCCTCGATGCGATGATGCCCGTATGCGATCTCGACGCCGTCGTCGGCGACCCGTCCCATGAGGTTGGACCAAAAACCGGTGTCTTCAATCGACGCCATAAGCCCCGTAATGGTGACTTCATCAAACCCGTTGAAGTTCAGGTCGCGGAACGGATTGGGGCGAATCTTGGAGACGGGAAATTTCATGGGGTCACCGGGATAAGTAGGCGAGGCGGACTTTAGGTTGCCAAGACGCCTCAGGCAAGGTCGGTCGACGCCGTGGGGACTTCTCTCGCAGACTCATGGCGGACTCAGTATGCAAAAGCAACGTTTGACTAAGCGACTGATCGACTCGCTGAACTATCCAGCAGACTTTAAAAGTAACCAACGTTTTGTCGTGATGGACGACGAACTGATTGGGTTTGGTATCCGGGTTTATCCGAGCGGAAAAAAGACCTTCATCCTTCGCTACAAGAACGTCGAAGGTCGGGATCGGCTAAAAACCCTTGGTCAGTTCGGTGCCCTCACTTTGACCGAAGCGCGTGATCTGGCGCGTATTGATATTGGCAGCGTGGTTCGAGGCGTAGATCCAGTTGAGCAAGGGCGAACACGCCGTCGTGACGATCTGACGTTTGGTGAGCTTGGGGATCTGTTCATCACCGAGTGGGCCAAACCAAGGAAGAAGTCTTGGGCGACCGATCAGGATCGGTTAACGCGTTACCTGAAGCCTGAACTGGGCAATAGAAGGGTCGCAGGGCTAAGTGTGAGAGACTTCTCGGCACTTCATAGGCAGATAGGTCAGTCGTATCCCTTCGAGGCCAATCGGGTGCGTGCGTTGGCAAGTTCGATTCTTAATCATGGTATCCAGGAAGGACTGCTACCTGATGATTTTGAAAACCCAATCCCAAAGGTGAAAAAGTACGACGAGGCCGCAAGGGAACGAGTTTTCAGTCCAGAAGAGTTCAAGCGGATTTGGGAAGGCATCGAGCGTGAACCAAGCCAATACGTGCAAGCCGCGTTCAAGCTGGCGTTTTTAACTGCCTGCCGGAAAAGCGAGATCCTCAATTTGAGGTGGGAGAATGTGGACCTGATTGCGAAGGAGGCGTTCTTTCCCGAAACGAAGAATGGACGTTCCCATCGAGTTCCACTCTCACCACTGGCCATCGAGATCATTCAGTCGCTAACCCGTCGAGACGGCAATCCATTCGTTTTGTGCGGGCGCAGGGCAGGGTGCCCGCTAACAACTTGGACCAAACGATGGGACAAGGTCATTGAGCGTGCTGAGATCGAAGACGGATGTCCTCACGACCTACGCCGAACTGCTGCATCTTGGATTGGCGAGATGGGGCATTCAGAGCTGACGATCGGGCATCTGCTTAATCATAAGATTCGTGGGGTGACTGGCGTGTACGTTCGTCTTGGAGCTGTGCCGCCCGAAGTGGTGCGTGCCGTAGAGAATCTCGACCAACGCACGCGTACTATTTTGGGTTTTGGGGGAACAGATTGAATAGAAAGTTAAGATGAAGACGCCAGATCTCAAGAGACTATATAGATTTTACACCAAGATTGGTCGGCCATTGACTGTCTATTTCCCAGTCCAAAATTAAGTTTGTGATGCTTCGGCAGGGAAATCTCTGCATGTAGAAACGCGCGTAGGTAGGCGCAAGAGTGATCATAATTCCGGC
>JBFFMO010001050.1:0-2148 GCA_041554035.1 Allomicrovenator sp.
GAAATTGCCGCTACGGTAGAACGAGCCCGTTCGACCATCCAGTTGTGGATTAAGGAATTTGCAGCTTACGGCCTGGATTCCTTTGCGTCCCGCCAGGGGAAGGGAGGCGGTCGGCCGAGTCCGGTTGGCGAACCGCTTCTTGGTTCTGTCAAAAAATCTATGAAAAGGATGAATGATTTTCAGGCAGAGCGATGAGAAGCGGCAATGCGTGTTGGAGTTTGGCTTTTTATTGGGTGAGTTGGATTGAGAGACGAGGAATCGTGATTTTTTAGACGCTGGTTGATGCGTTCAACGCACAGCGGGGCGGATGGTGCGCAGGGCCTGAGTCTTGCGAGTGATCTTTGACATCTGGATATTGATTGATCAGGCGGCCTGCCGGATCAGCTCGACCCATTGGTCGGGATAGAGCGTTTTGCCCTTAAGGCATTCAAGTTCGACGGGCGGCTTTTTCCCGAGTTTTCCGTGTGGCCGCATGAAGTTGTAATAGACGACGAAAAGCGTGGTGAGCGCGCAGGCACCGTCGAAGTCCTTGAACCCGGCGCGGGGCCGCGTGTGGAACTTGTAGGTGCGGTTGAGCCGCTCGACGAGTTGCTTGTATTCGCGGTAGGTTTCGCTTTCGGGGTCGAGGTTCTTAAGTCCGATGACGGTGCGTTTGTCGAGGATGCTTGAACCGCTCTCTTTGATGGCGGCGGTGTTGTAGGCGACGACGGCGCTGTCGTAGGAGGGCAGGCCGTCGGTGACGAGTTCGCCGGTGGTGCATTTTGGCTCTTCGGGTTTCCCGTAGCAGTTGTGGATGAGGGCGATGGCCGGTTCGGCACCGCGCGTTTCGGAGAGGTTCCAGCCGCAGATGGCGCGGCGTATCTTCGAGATGATGAACCAGGTGTAGCGGGTGATGCCGTTTACCTTGATGTAGGTTTCGTCGGCCGCGCAGGTGCCCTCGGGCTTCGGTGCGTTTTGATCCGCGAAGTCGCTCAGGTGAAGCGCCGCCGCATTGGCGTAGTTGATGACGGTCTGGTGTGACATCTTGATGCCGAAGAGGTTGCGCAGGGCGTCGGCGGTCATGCGGGCGCTGAGGCCGAAGCTGACCGTGAGGCTCAGGCAGAGCCCGACGGTGTGAAGGCTGTGGTGGATGCGGTTGAGATCGACCGGGGCCTCTTCGAGCCGCCTGGGCTGGAGATCCTCCGAGGCATAGTGGTATTCGCGGAAGAGGTAGCGCAGCTTGAACTGACAGGTGTTTCCCTCCCTGCGCATCCGGTGTTCCTCGGGCGTGAGCGCGGCAAGATTGCGGTTGTAGAACGAACAGGCGTTGTTCTGGCATTTGAAGGCGGTGCATAGGCCATCCTCCTTCCATTGGAAGAGCGCACGGCCGCAGTGCGGGCACCAGTACTTGGTTTTGCTTTCACGCCTCGGCTTGTTCGTAGGCGATGTTTTTCCGCAGACTTTGCAAAGCACCTGCGAACCATGCACCCCGTTGTTGAGGTAAAGGTATCTCACCGGGGCACCACAGTGTTGGCAGGTGCATTTTTCCGGAGGAACCGCCGAATCCTTTCGCCGTTTGACGATGGCAATGCGCTCGCCGGTTTTGCGCTCATGCTCTTTCTGGATCTGTTTCCAGTCGGGCGGTTCCTCATTCGGCCTCGGCGACTCGGTGAGAGGAAGAGTTGGATCGACGCGGAACTGGCGGTAGTTTGGCGGACGGTCTTCGTCCGGTTTCAGCTCGATGTTCTTGCGCGCCCCGCCGAGCACTTCCTGAAGAACAGGCACCACGGATGCGAGGTCGTTGTAGGTGAGTTTGGAGCAGAACCATTGGATGAGTTTCAATAGATCGTTTTTCAAAGGGGCCTCCTTGTTTTGCGCTTCGAAACAACGAACTTGGAGTGCCCCGCTTAATCAATCAATACCCGGATAAAACGGGGGAGTAGGTTTAAACCGCCTCAAACCCAATAAACACAGTGTAATTGAGAAGAAATAAAGGACGTTCGTTTTACAGAACGATGGAAAACAACAGGAGAAAATATGAAGAAAACAAGCAAATGGATCATCGCGGCTGGCATGGCCTCGATAATGGTTCCGTCCGTAATGGCTCAGGTTGCAAATGTGAGCTTTGACTTCGGTACGGATGTCGGGAGACAAACCTTCGAGGATGCC
>JBFFMO010001051.1:0-2148 GCA_041554035.1 Allomicrovenator sp.
ACCTCCCTTGAGATCAATCCGGCGGGCCTCGCTTTCATGGAGACCGGCGAAATTGGTTTCGGATTCGAGGCGCCATCGTCGGATTTTCAGGAAGTCGCCCCGGAGTCCAATGCCTTCTTTTTTGCGGCAGGAAATGGAATTGTGGGCACAGGGTTCTCGTTTCAGGATCTGGCCCAACCTTCTGGCGGCTTGGTCCTTGATGATTTCCGGAAATACACGTGGGGATTGGCGCTCGCGGTGCCCAAGACCCTCAGCGTGGGACTGAACGTCAACTGGTTTGGCAGTGGCGTCTCGGAGCGACTGGACAGTCTTGTTTCCTACGACCTTGGCATGCAGTGGCGCCTCGGCGAGCACATCGCATTCGGCGTGATGATGCGGGATTTCAACCAGCCATTCTTGGAGACCGACACCGCGCTTCGGCGCCGCACGCTCTTCGGCCTTCATATTCGGCTTTTTGACGGGCGTTTGCAGCTCGACTCGACGACGGGTTCTCTTTCGGGAATCGATGCCATGGAATGGACGCCTCGGGTGTTGATCGAACCGCTGGGTGGCTTGCGTATCTTCGCGAGCGCCCGAAACGTCATCGATAATCGGGCCGGGGCAAATCGCTTTTCGCTGCAGGAAGCTTGGGCCGGACTGGAATTAAGCTTCGGGTCGTTTGGACTCGCATATGCGCCATCATTCGTGAAGGCGGCAGACGATTCCTACGAATTCTCGCGTTTGCACGGGTATCACTGGTTCTCGCCGCACAAACAAAGAAGTCTCATTGACGCCAGCGGCCGCTGGGTGACGGTCAACCTGAACCAATCCATAGGAGAGGCAGGATATTCGGGAGGCATCCTGACTTCGTCGTCGCGGGCGTTCCTGGAAGTCGTGATGGATCTAGAGAGAGCCAGCACGGACGAGTCGGTCGCGGGCGTCCTGGTGGTCGCGGGTGACACGTCGCTGGGATATGCCCAATCGTGGGAGTTGCGACAAGCCATTCAGAATGTGCGCGCCAAGGGCAAACCGGTGGTCGCTTATCTGACCCGGCAGACCAGCCGCGACTACTTCATCGCCAGCGCAGCGAATCAAGTTTGGGTTTATCCCACCGAGTCCTTTGATCCGAACGACATTCAGGCACGTCTGGTTTCGTACCGCGGAGTGCTGAACAAAGTGGGTGTCCAGGCCGAATTCATGAGGGTTGGAGCGTACAAATCGGCATCCGAAGCCCTGACGCATGACGCCCCTTCACAAGAGAGCATCGAGCAGACCAACGCGATTGTGGCTTCCATTCAAACCACCTTGCACTCAGCGTGGGCAAGTGACCGCGCGCGCTCGGCAGAGCAGTTGCAGGAGATCTTGACCGGCCGCCCACTCTTCCCCATTGAGGCGCAAGAACAAGGGCTTATCGACGCGGTTCTGTATCCGGACGAATTAGAG
Organism: Allomicrovenator sp.; assembly: GCA_041554035.1. Classification (GTDB taxonomy): domain Bacteria; phylum Myxococcota_A; class Bradymonadia; order Bradymonadales; family Bradymonadaceae; genus JBFFMO01. The sequence continues at coordinate 1,423 of JBFFMO010001051.1, forward strand.
AAACAAATGGACGAGAAGTTCCCAGGCGCACGTCTGGAAGCCGGCTACGCCCGACCCACGAATCGGGATCAGAATTGGGGAACTCCCAAAGAGATCGCAATCATCGTCGTCGAAGGAAATATCGTGTCGGGCAAGTCCGGCGGCGGCTTGTTTGGCGGAACTGGCACAACAGGAGGCCAGTCGATTCAAGAGGTCGCGCAGAAGCTGATTGAAGACGATAACGTGGCTGCCGTGGTTTTGCGCGTCAACAGCCCAGGCGGAAGCGCCGTGGCCTCGGATCAGATGTTCCGAGCGATCCAGATTTTGGCAAAACGAAAGCCAGTCATCGCCTCGATGGGCGACATCGCGGCCAGTGGTGGCTACTACGCGGCAGCAGCCGCGCGTGAAGTCTACGCGTCGCCACTGACCATCACCGGTTCAATCGGCATCTTCACTGGGAAATTCAACGCCTCCTCGCTTTTTGATTGGATCGGCGTGAAGTCGACGCCAGTGGGATCAGGCGAAAAGACCTCCGACATGTATGAGCCGTGGACTGCAAACGAGCGCGAACGCGTTGAGGCCGACATGCTCTACCGCTACCAGACGTTCTTGACGCAAATCGCGTCAACCCGGGCCTTGACGGCCGAGGAATTCGACAAGGTCGCGCGCGGCCATGTGTGGATGGGCGACGCTGCTCTGGAGCGCCGTATCGTGGACCGTAAGGGTGGATTGCTGGATGCCATCAGG
>JBFFMO010001052.1:0-2148 GCA_041554035.1 Allomicrovenator sp.
ATACGCGCTGAACGGCCAGGTGCTCTCGCAGGGGTCAAACGCCTTTACAACGACTCACGACATCATCGGTGGGAACTCGGGCTCGGGCGTTTTTGATGCGCTCACGGGCGAAGTTCAAGGCCTTGTGACCTGCGGCGGCTCCAACTTCACGTGGCAGTATTATAACGAAGGCTGGAGCCTGGACCGAAAGACAGGAAAAACCTGCGACACGTCGTGTGACGACGAAGGCTTGTTCACCGACGGTATGTGGGAAGGCGAGTGCACCGAAGGGACCCGTCGACGATGTGTGTGCGATGAGACCGGAACGCAATTGGTTTGGGACAAACGCACATGCCTGCCCTTCGAAGACCAAACTCAAGGCCAATGCTCAACGGAGAACCAGTATTCGCAATTCACGTGCGAAACCGCCCCCTGGCTGTGCCCTACGCCGGTGATCCAACACACCCGACATTTTGCGCATTATACCGAGCCATGGAACGTCTACGAAAACGCCGAAGCGGTCACGATTGCTGCCGGAACAACGGCGACAGCAAATATCGAAATCACAGACGCTGGCGTCGCACAGGCCATCACGGTTTCGTTCGATTTCATCGGCCAGGAGATCCCGGAAGAATTTCCGTGGTCTGACCTGCTCTACGATTTGAATGTCACGCTTAAACACGGTGACGAGTCTTTCGCCCTTGTAACCAACGGCGAAGCTGTCTCGGGAACTGCCTACCCAGTAAGCACTTCCCCAGGCGGAGCGACGGCGTTTCAGGTTCCATTCATCTTGCGTGACGCACAGCTCAAAGAAATCGCGGGCACCTGGACCCTTGAGATCACGAATAACGGAGTCGTCGACCACACGCTGAATAAATGGAGTGTCCAAGCAGTCGCCAAGCCCGCGTCGCAGATCACCGACTCCGGGTTGCTTCCTTGCACAGAAAACTGTGTAGCGGCGTTCATCGCCGGCCCTGAGCCTTTCGTTGAAAGCTTCGAGGGTGACGGCGTACCTATCGACACAGAATTCGTTACGGGCACGCTCACGCAGGGATGGGAGACCGAAGTCCTGGATGAATCCGGCCAGAATTACGAAGTCACCAAAACCCGCCGTTCGCAGACGATGTCACTGAAGACGGGCGAGTTTGCGATGGTGAAAGATTTCCGCAAAGACATCGGGGGCCAAAACCTGACGATCGACTATCGCTACGATGGTGACGGTTGGTTCCAGGTCTACGCTGATGACCATCTTCTGCTGGCACAGCAAGGATTTGCGCAGTCGACTGACGTCGTAAATATCCCGGTCAACGCACGCAAAATCCGAATTGTTTTGGGCGCCACAAATGATTCACAATTTCATGAGGCGACCATTTACAAAATGGAATTAAACGCTGCTCCGCCCGCGCTGCTTTCCTGCATCACCGACGCGGACTGCCCGATGGAGACACCCACTTGTGACGCGACTGGGGCCTGCCAATAGACACACGTTCTGACGTGATCGACCCCACTTAAGTCGGTACGTTGGCCGACTGACCCGTTCCACCTTCCAAACACTCCGTCTACCAACCGGCGTCGGCATCGGCGTCAGCTTCTAGAGGGCCGGTCATCTCTGCACGCACCTCTTTTTCGACGCGAGCGCGCACAGCGGCCCATTCCTCTTCGTCCACCCCACCATCACCATTCACATCGTTCTTCAAGTAGTCTTCGGGGACTCCAATCAAGCGTTCAAGGCGTTGATTGGTCTCGAAAATAATCCTTTGTTCCAGATCCAAATCTCCGGCCTCGGCGTCCAAGAAATCTCGCCCTTCGACCAGAAGCGCACGCATCACTTCGGCACCGTCGCTGTAGTCAAAAGTCATGGTGTTGTCGTATCGGTTGATCGTTGCAACCCCGGCAATCAATCGATTTTGTCCATCGAAATACCCTTTGAACTTCAACCGCGTTTCTTGACGTTGGCCCCGATGCGCACCACCGGTTTTTCCATCCAGCCCGGGATTAAGAACCCACCGCGCAGAGTCCAAACGCACATCCATTCCCGCCAAGCGCTCGCGCAGAAGACTACGACACGAAACGTAGATCCACAGTGGCCGAACCACCACGAAACCCAAGACACCCAGAAGAACGATTTTTAGAAATAACATCAAACCTTCCGCGATCAGTGGAGCTTCG
>JBFFMO010001053.1:0-2141 GCA_041554035.1 Allomicrovenator sp.
ATCTCGGGGCGCGTTCTTGGTAGGGCCTTGGCCGCAGAGAAAGTCAGAGCGCGCGTTCCCACGGCAGGAGAACATTCCACCGCGTGGGTCTCGTTCCGCCGGCGCTTCTTTCTCGTCGAGCCTGACCGCTTGCGGATCGTGAAGCTTTGCCTGTTGTTGGCAGGTGGGTGCTGCTGGCGCGTCGCTGGGCGCTGCTGGGAACTTGGCGGCGGCCGAACCCCGTCGGTTCGGAAAGAGATCGCGGGCGGATTTGACCGCCGTTGTTTGCGCTGTTGGCGAGGATGCTGGTCGCACTTCCAGGGCCGGTGTCCAGATTTGCCGCAGTGCCTGCAAGGCTGGCTCGTTGAATCTTTTCCAACTGAAGGTGGCTGTAGTCTGCTGGAGCCTTGTTGAAGCGGAGCTTGTGGGTGCTTTGACCAGAACTTTCCAGAACGGGACTTGGCTGTTCCTGAGGTTCTCCGAGCAGAAATAGACTCAGAAAGCACGGGTGAGCCGTCCATCAAAACACCCAAACGCCGTTGGAAAAGCGGCTGCTCGCGCACAACGTCGAACGGCACCTCCTTGTCCTTCGAAGCTTTGGCGCAGGAGGTCGAAACTCTCTTTGACGAGCTTGGTCTTGACATCATCAGCCTGGCCTTCTTCGGCTTTGCCTTCTTCAGCTTTGCCTTCAGCTTTGCCTTCTGCAGGGACGTTCACCACCTTTCCTTCCAGGGCCTCACGCTCCGCTCCTCGAAGGCTCTCCCACGCCAACGCAGCCTTTGCCTCGTCCGAGAAGGTCACACCCAACTCCGCCAGGGTGTCAAAACCTCTTTGTAGGCCGTCGCGGAGGTAGCCCGCCGTCGAGCTACGTGGGAAACGCCGCTGCCACGACGTGCGATCCACGGTCCCAAGCACGAACTCGAGGAGAGGCATAGCCACGTGATGAGCACAGTTAGTCTTGGCTTCCGCGAGCAATTCCTTCTTGAACCGGGCCCAGAGTTGCGGAGCAAACTTGCGAGCAAGCTCGGGCGTCAAGACCTCGCCTTCCTCCGGGTTATGGTAGGCAGAAATGAGGAAACTCTCGCCATGGAGTCGCAACTCGTCGTCGGCAATGGAGAAAAAGAAGTAGAGCAGGCACAGGTGCCATTCTCGCCAATAAAAGTCCATTTTTCTCCTCTTGGCGTTGGTAGTCGCCCGGTTGGGGCCGCCCGTTAGCAGCTTACCATACTTGTCCGCGTGGTAGGTGTACGCGTCGAGGTCCAGGGACTTCTCGTTCAGAGCCTTGAAGACGGTCGAGTGCACCAGCTTCTTGAGTCGCTCTTCGAAGCTTGAAAGTCGGCTTTTCATGTCCAGAACACCCAGGGACTTCTTGAGCTTGGACCGACCGAGGTCAGTCTTCGCCTTGGAAGGCTGCACCACCCCCGGTAGAAAAATTTGCCGGACCCGGTCGAAAAAAGATACAAAACTTGACATGGTTTCTTGCAATTCTCGGTGTACACAGAGAAGTTTAAACTTGTTATAAATTGCGGTGAACCCAAGTCAAAAGTTCCTGTAAGAGAGCTTTTATTACTAGCCAGGACAGCGCCTTCGTTGCTCGTCTCCAAGTTGGAATCTGGGGGCACGCGCCGCGGTCGAAGTCTGAAGTCGAGCGTCACCCTTCAGCCCTTTCAGGGCCTGTGTGCGCCTTCAAACTCCTGCAACCAACGTTCGGTCAATACACGACATGGACCCTGCTTGGCTCAAGCTCAAGTATCTGGCCACCACGACCGCTCGGAGCCGGTCTGGATCGACCATCGAGACGGAAGGGCGATTCTGCAAAAGCGCAAGCCAAGGCCGGGCCGCGGAGTGTCAGCGGACGTCCGTCCATGGAGTACGTGCTCAAGTTGAGTGTTCCCATCAAGCTGACCGCAGCTGGCGCATTGACTCGAGAATCCCTCGCTGCGCTGGGACCGTGAAAGCCCCGGGTGATGAACCGGTAGACGGCTACCGAAGGAGAACGGGATCGTGGCCCTCAAGGTCTCCGGCGATTTCCCTCCTCTCGCAACAAGGGGTTTTTTAGTGGGTTCGACTCCCACAGTACCTTGAGGCTGCCCCGTATTCTCAGTTGCATGTTCACCCATCATTCTGTATTTTCGAGCTTGCTGGGGGGATGTCGTGTATTG
>JBFFMO010001054.1:0-2135 GCA_041554035.1 Allomicrovenator sp.
GGTCGCATCGCCGCACAGAAAGGCAAGGTCGGGTGCCAGACATTCAGGCGTGTCCGAAATCGGATCGTGGGCTGAGCCATAATGCTCGGTGGTATGACGCAAGCCCAGGAAATGCCCAATCTCGTGGGCCATGGTTTGTCCGAGCTGCGTGTTGTCACTTCCCAGGCTCGCCGAGCTGAATACAAGGCCAGCCCCGGAGTTTCCGTGAAGCCCTGCCATCCCCGGAATGCCGGTGGAAACCCCCAGAAGGCCTGGAGCTTCCGAGATGTTGAAATCCTGGATCAGGAACACGTTCACCGAGAGGCTCTCCGCGGCCGTGGAACCAGGAGACTGGCTGGAGGCCACCAGGTTGTACACGTCGTTGAAGTCACGAATGATCGAGTACTGAGATGTGACTTCGGCCGACGCGTCGAAATAATTCGAGACGCTCGCGGTGATACCCATGCTTGAATAGATACGCTTCACGATATCGACGACCTGCTTGACGTTGGCATTGGTTTTGGCCTGAGTGGCGTTGACCGACGTCCCGACGAAATACAGATTCACGGCGAGCGTGGTGCCAGGAGAGGTCTTGGGGATCACGTAATAGCAAAGGTCGGTTGCCGCTGTGGTCACCGAGAGCGTGTAATCTCCTGGACCAAATGCATTCTTGAAGGCGGCCGAATCCGAGGCCGGGAAGAGGATGGGAGCAAGGCTACCCAGAATCTCGGGGTTGATCGCCAGAAAGTCGTAGTCGTTGATGATGTCGAGGGTGCTGCCGTTGGGATAGGTCAGCTTGGTCGGCGTGACCTTCTCTCCGCCCGGGGCGAAGGGCGCGATGTAGAAGCCGATCGTACCCGTGGGCATCGTGAACTTGATGTTCTTGTCGGATCCACAGATGACGTCAAACGCGCTGCCTGTGACCGCTGGGGCGACGGCCTCGACGATCGAGTCACACACCTTGCCTTCCGGCGCGTCGCGGCATTCGTAGCCGTCACGGCAGTCTGCGTTCGTGGCGCATGTCTTCAAACATGTGGTGGAACGTGAACGCGCGATGCAAATGCTATCGCCGTTGCAGTCGGTGTCGGCTGCACAATCGCGTGTGGTGCAGTAACCACCTGGGAACGAGATGCTCCCGCTCTCCTCGGTATTTTCCCGAATGCAGGTGTTGCCCTTGCAGTTCAGAGTGGCGACACAGGCTTCTCCGTCGTCGGCGCCATCAGGATTGCGTGGGGCCTCCGCGGCTCCTTCGAGGCAGACGTCCTGTCCGTCGAAGTTTTGACACGAATAATTGTAGCGGCACGTGTCAGCCGACGGCGTGCAACCTTGCAGGCATGCCCGTTTCTGGTCCGCGACCTCCGCATCAGGATTGAGCAAAACGCAGGGGTTTCCACCCAGACAATCGGCCTCGGTCGTGCAGTCAAGTTGCGAGCAGTACCCGCCAAAAAACGAAGAGATGCAGGTCGCGTTATCGCCGTTGCACTGGGTGTTTGAGGCGCAGCCTGATCCTGTGGAGCCTTGGATTGGAGCATTCGATGCGCCAGGGGTCAGGCAGACCGCCGCATCATCGAGCTGGACACAGACATAACCTTCAGAGGCTCGGTCACAGGTTCCGTCGTAATTGCAGAGCTCGTAACAGGCCGTGACTTCGGAACCCGCGAGTTCCGTTCGAAAACACTCGCTGCCCCAACCGGTACATCCGTTGGTTTCACAATTCAGTGTCGTACAATATCCCCCCGTGAAACCTAGGTCTTCGGTGAGGCATTTGCCGCCAACACACGAGGCGTTGGTTGCACACGGCGCACCATCCGAGATGGAGTCGATGAAGGCCGTGATTTCTTCACACCCGGTCAAGACCAAGGCGGATAGGATAATGTAGTGAACCAAACGCATGGTGCTCCTTGCGAGCCAATTATCATTCTGACGTTCGCAGCCGGCGCATTATTCTCTTTGGCTCGCTAAAGTTCAATGAATCACTGGGTTGGGGCCGAAATAAGCGACGGTAGAATTTTTTATTGGTGGAAAATGTAAAAATCCAATTGAACACCTTGCGAATATCGTTTAGAAGGGCGGCTGACGGGGTGTAGCGCAGCCTGGTAGCGCGCCTGTTTTGGGTGCAGGATGTCGTCGGTTCGAATCCGGCCACCCCGATCAAA
>JBFFMO010001055.1:0-2134 GCA_041554035.1 Allomicrovenator sp.
ATGACGAGGAGTTGAGCGGCTCCGTGTCCGCCGCCGTCTTTGACCCCAAAGGGGAGCTCTACATTCGTAACCGCGAGGGCGTGTCTCGATTGGACAGCGCGACGAAGACCCGCAAGTTGCGCACTCGGGCAGATAGCATCCATGCGGTCGACCAAGGAGTCTTTGGCGAGAATCTGCTCATCGCGGGGGGAATCATTCACCGTTTCGACCCTATGGTCTGGGAGGCGGCGGTCGGAGCAGAGGCTGGCGGGCTCACCATCGATACTGCGGTCGGAGCAGACAACATCCTGTGCGTCGGCCCCATCTCGCGTAAAAACCCGCATCTTTGTTTTATCCAGGCGAGCACGGGCAAAGTGCTCAGCGTCGAGAAGCGGCCGAACAAACAGCTCTTTGACCTCTTTCTCGTGAACGGCTCGCTCCATGTTGTCGATGCGCGCTCGATCGTCACCACTCCGTGGCCGGGCTCCGAGCCCGTAGAGCCCGCGAGCAAGGCTCAGAAGGCTCAGAAGAAAGCGAAGCCGGCCAAGGTGGTTGACCCGGTGCTCGCCGACTTCCGCGCGTTCAAGGCGCAGCTGAAGAAGCTCAAGAACCCGCTCTTCAGAGGGTTCGAGGCGGTCGAGGCGCAGTTCAAGGAAGGCAAGAAGTTGTGGAAGTTCTCTGCTCCGCCCCCCAAGAGTCTCAAGGAGCGGGAAGCCTTAGTTTCCGCCATCGAAAAACATCACCATGGCGTGTTTTTACCGGAGATCCGAGCGAGCCTTCTTGACCTCTACGGCATATCGGACGGCTTTTCGTTGGTGCTCGCACCAGAGTCCATGCCCGACCCCGGTGGGCCGGCTGAGGAACGCGAGGAATGGGACGGAGCCGTCGTTGGCTATGAACTGTACGCGATCGAGCGTTTCGCTTCGCCTGATAACGCAGGTCTTTTTCGGAGTGAAGATCATCGGGAACCGATCGAAGAGCTCTTCGCCAGCGACTTCAAAAACGGTGCGAAGGCTGACTCAGCGAAGTTTCTCCACGCATCCTATCTTTCCCTCGACCTGTCGGAGGAGGGCGTCGTCTTCAATGGCAATTCAAGTTATTATCACCAGTCCAATGTGGTGCACGGCCTCGCGTTGAAGACGGCCTCGTTTCCGGGCGGTATTTTGGCCCCAGACGGTGATGACCAGTGGTCGCTGTTCCTTGACGACGACGTTCCAGTCGACTTTTCGTTCGCAACACTTATCGCCAAGGAGCTCGAAGAAGCCCTCGACGAGTTTGCTTAGGTATTTTTTGGGTCCCAGCCGGTGCTTCCCGTTTCGCATCTTAAAAAAAAAACACCCGGTTGTAATTCTGGGATGAGCCCTCGACCGGCTTCCAATATTGCGGACAGTAGATCAGAAAATGTCGATGCCTAGATTTGGAACGAGCCATGAATAAAACGATGTACACCTTATTGATCGCCGCACTGATACTGGTTGTCGCCGGTTGCGGTGAGACTGCCTCTCCCGGCAACAACGGAGAGGGAACCAAGGTTGAATTAACAGGCAATGAGATGCTCGACGCCCACAACGCGGTTCGACACAACGTCTCACCAGCGGCCAGCCCTCCAATCCCGGACCTTGTGTGGGACGACGAGCTCGCCGCCAGCGCACAGGCGTGGGCAGACGGATGCAAGTTCCAGCACAGCGGTCCAGGTGAGAACCTCTTCGCCAGCAGTGGCAGTGGCACCGCGCCGCAGCAGGTCGTCGACAGTTGGGCTGGCGAAGCGGCGAGCTACACCTACGACAACAACAGCTGCTCGGGCGTTTGCGGCCACTACACGCAGATCGTGTGGCGGGACACCGTTCGCGTCGGGTGCGCCGCGACCAGCTGCGAAAACCTCGATGCGTTCGGCGGCCCGGGCGAACTATGGGTCTGTCAGTACGACCCTCCGGGGAATTTTGTCGGGCGGAAGCCCTACTAAAAAACAGTTCAACCTCCCTTCTTGATGGGTGCTTGCCGTCCCGGAACAATGGCTCTTGGTCGGGATTGAGGCCATGGTGATGACCGTCGCTGCGTTTTGGCATCGCCGCAGCAGTGGGGCGGCTGAGGTTTGCCCACGCCATTTTCGACGAGGGTCCTATAACAAAAAAGGCCCAGTTCTGATGAACTGGGC
>JBFFMO010001056.1:0-2134 GCA_041554035.1 Allomicrovenator sp.
TCGAAGTCAGAAAACAGGCTCCCGAAGATTCGGATGCTCTTGAAGCGCTTGAAAAACTCTACGAAAAGACCAAAGACTTTGCCGCGCTTGCCGACATTCTGGAAACCAAAGCCAGACTTGATGCTGACCCTGAGAGTCGGCTGAAGTTGTTTGGCAAGTTGGCGCCGCTCTACAGCGATCGTCTGGAAGATTTGGACTCGGCAGTGCGCACCTGGCGTAGCGCGTTGGAAATCGCCCCCGACGACCTCAAAGCCAAGAAATCGCTTGAGCGCTTGTACATCGATAACGGCCGTTGGGATGAGCTCGAAAGCTTCTACGGAGAAAGCGATTCATGGGCCGAGCTGGTCAGGCTTTTGGAGACTCTGGCCAATACGGTCAAAGACGATGAAACCAAGATCGAATTGCTCGTAAGGGCCGCTCGCGCGTGGCGTGAGCAGCTCGACGATACAAGTCGTGCCGAACGCAACCTCGAGAAAGTGCTTCAGCTTGACGCACGAAACGAAGGCGCGGCGCTTGAGCTGGAGCCAATTTACGAAGCCGCAGCAGATGCTGAACGGCTCAAGGTGGTTTACGAAATCATCTTGTCGCATCGCGGCGAAATCGAAGGACGTCAACCTTACCAACTCAAGTTGGCTCATCTTCATGAAGCGGAACTTGCGGATGTTGGTGGAGCTTTCGGTTGGTATGCTGCTGCATTTGCTGAATCTCCAGATGAATTGGAGATCGCGGATCATATGGAGCGAACGGCAGGCGTTGCAGGACGATGGGACGACGTTGTGTCCTCCTACAAAGACGCGCTGACCAAAGACCTTGAGTTGGACTTGGTCGGAACGCTTCGTTTGCGAACGGGTCGGGTTCTGTCCGAAGAGCTCAATGAGCTCGACGACGCATTGACCTATTTCAAAGCTGTGCTTGCGGTCGATCCAGAAAATCAGGTCGCCCTGTCGGCCACGGCGGATATCTACCGTCGCGGTGCGCGATGGGATGACTTGATGGCCGTGTATCAACGCCAGATTGAGCTCACCGACGCACCCAGCGAGCGTGTGAAGATTCTGTCGGGGATGGCCCTGATTGCTGAGCACCAGGCGGGCGACGTGGGTCGCGCCATTCAGCAGTACAACGAAGCACTTGAGATCGATCCTGAGTACCAGCCGGGTCTGGCTGAGTTGCACAGGCTTTATCGTCAGGAAGAGCGTTTCGAGGACCTCGCGAGCATCCTTCGTCGAGAAATCGCGTTGATCGAGAAGTCCGCTGCGGCACGTCCCGGTCGGGCCTTGTCCAAGGTGGCGGCCGAAGCTTTGCTGGCCGGGTCCGATGCGGAAGACGAAGCGTTTGAAGATGAGTCCGATCAGACTCATGTTTCCGAGGTTGAAGAAGACGAGGCGAGCGAGCCAGCTTTGGCGTCGGTTGAATTCTCCGACGAAGAAATCGAGCAGCTTGTTTCGCTTCGCTACGAGCTTGGCGTGGTCTGCCAGCAACATCTGGCCGGTCCAGAAGAGGCCGTTGATTGCCTCGGTCAGGTTCTGGCATGGCGGGCAAATCACGCAGACGCTCGCCACGCGATCGAAAGTTTCCTCAACGATGAAGACTACCGTCTCCAAGTCGCCAAGATTTTGGAGCCCGTTTATGAGTTGCTTGGCGACTGGGAATCCTTGATTGCCGTACTCAATGTGCAGGCCGACTCCGAGCCCGATCGCGCGATCGAATTGATCGAGCGCATTGCTGGGATCTATCTGGAAGAACTCGGACAGCCTGTTGAGTGCTTCACGAGTCTTGGTCGGGTCATCAAGCTTCAGCCCGAGAATCAGCACGCACGCGCTGAACTCAATCGAGTGGCGGATGCGATCGATGCTTGGGAGCCATTGGTCGAGTTGTACGAAGAGATCGTTCCGAACATCGCCGACGACGATCTACGCCAGACCTATTGGCACCTGATTGCGGACATCTACGCCGAACGTCTCTCGGATGCCGAAAGGGCGAGGGATGCTTACGAGGCTGTCCTTGAAATCGAACCCGGTGCGATGGAAGCCCTCGATGATCTTGAGGCTCTCTACACACGCACCGAGGATTGGGATTCGCTTAAGGATATCCTGGACCGGAAATTGGCGCTGACCACAGAAGGTCCAGAGCGAGA
>JBFFMO010001057.1:0-2133 GCA_041554035.1 Allomicrovenator sp.
CTGAAACCTGATTACCTGAAACCCGACACCGGCAGCATGTCCGCGGACCAGTTGCAGAATCGCCATGCCGGGCCGGATCCCGACGGACCAATCACAGCGCCTGCGCGCCTAAAACCTGATTACCTGAAACCCGACAACCTGCCCTAGGGCTTACGCCCCACCAGCCCCAGCACAGCGACGACCAGCAGCAACGCAAGGCCATGGGCGGCGTAGATCGGCAGGCCGAACGCTACTCCGACGTACCCAACCAAGCCGGCGATCATCATCACCACCATGGCGTAGGGCATTTGCGTGCGCACGTGGTCCAGATGGTCGGAGCCTGAGGCGATGCTGCTCATGACGGTCGTGTCAGAAATCGGCGAACAATGGTCGCCAAAAATGGCGCCATCTAGGACGGCTCCAAAACACAGCATCACCAGCAGGTGGCCATTGGGTTCGCCGGCGCTGGCAAGGACCGCCAGGGGAATGATGGCGGGCAACAAAATACCCATCGTGCCCCAGGACGTGCCCGTCGCAAATGCGACGATGCTTGCGAGCAGGAAGGTAATCAGCGGCAACGCCAGAGGTGTAATCAGGTCTTGGACGGCCCCCATGAGGTAGATGCTGGTTCCCAGATCATCGCACACCGCACGCAATGACCAGGCGAGGATCAGGATGGCGATGGCGAGCCACATCGCTGGGACGGCGCCGGCCCAGCTCTTCAGGGCATCCTTGAGGGTTAAAACACGCTGCGAAACGGCCAAGGCGATGGCCACAAACGACCCCAGAACGCTGGACCAAAAAAGCGCTTTGGCGTTGTCGGCATTGCTAAACGCGTCTCGCCAGGCGTGAGCGCTTCCCATGTCCGAGAGCGAGGTCAGGAAGGCCGACAACACGTCCCCTGGTGCGTCGAGCAAATTGGGGATCGACACGTCACCGTTGGACCAGCCCGACCACCACATCGTCAAAAAGACCGAAGTCAAAACGGTGAAGATGGGGAAAAACGCGTTTTGCCAACGATGGGGTTTATCCTCGATGGCCTCGGTAACTTGATGACCAGCCGACACAAGAGGTTTGGCTCCAGATCTGAGCACGTCGCCTCCCATGGCACGCCGTTCTGCGACCAGCATCGGACCAAAATCTCGGCCCCAAAGGGCGTTGATGAACACAAACATCAATGCCGTGATGCAGTAGAAACGCAGGGGCATGATTTCGAAGAAGATGTCGTAACCGCTCACGCCCAACGACAACTGGCGCGAGAGCTCGTCAAAAATCCCGACTTCGTAGCCGATCCAGGTCGAAATCACGGCCAGTCCGGCGATCGGGGCGCTCGTGGAGTCCACGATATAGGCCAGTTTCTCGCGGCTGATGCCTTGAGCGTCGGTAACGGGCCGCATCGTGGTTCCGACCACAATCGTGTTTGCGTAGTCGTCAAAAAAGATCGCGAGCCCCATCAAAGCCGTGGCCACACGCGTGGTTCGCGCGTTTTTGGCAAAACGGGTGACGATGCTCAACAATGCTTTGATGCCACCCGCGCGGGTCACGACTTGAACCATGCCCACCAACGCGACGGTAAATCCGATGATGTACAAATTGAACGCCCCAGACACGCTCCCGAAGACGTACTCGCCGCCTTTCAACGTGCCAGCGCCCAATGATTCCATGGCAAGCACGCCTCCGATCCAGACAGCAGCGAGGAGTGCTGGAACAAGGCTGCGAAAGAAGATCGCCAATAATACGGCCAGCAAAGCGGGCAAGACGGAGGTCCAAGAACCGCGACGTTTTGAGACTTCGACCGGCTTTTCGAGCTTGGGTGCGTTGATGCTGATGCTGACCGAGTTCAACGAGGTTGTGCCGACGACTTGGATGGCAGCATCGGCGGTCTCGGAGACGGTCCGGCCTCGGGCGAACTCCTCGAGGATCGCGGCACGAATGGACGGCTCGCCGCTATAGGCGATGGCCAGCTGATTATCGTAAGCTTTTGCGACCTCGCCAATGGCCTCGCGGGCCGCTACGCGGGCGGTAATTTCGGCATCCACTGCGTCTTCGGCCTGGAATCTTGGCAAGACCAGGGCAAACAAAATCAGCGCGATGAAAAAGCCGACGATGCGGCCGACGTTGTCTTTCAGGAGATTCATATTCTTGCCTCGATGC
>JBFFMO010001058.1:0-2128 GCA_041554035.1 Allomicrovenator sp.
CTTCAGAAGCTCAAGCAGGGCGAAGAGTAGTCAGCTGTCTGAACCCAGGCGGCTTGGCTGCGGTTTTCTAAACCCGGCAGCAAGCCAGTCTCGAAAGACCAACATCTTTCGAACGCCAGAAGGCACCAGCGCCGTATAAAGTATGCGGTGAAGGGTGTGGGCAGTTCGACCCTCGAATGCAACGCCGCGATAATATATTGCGGCGTTGTTATGTCCGAGAGACAAGATGTCCCCCTCGTAAACGTATTCAAACCGTGACCAAGTCTGTCCGGTCAAATCCGCGAGCACGTTTTGTGCGGCGATGGCCGCTTGTTGTGTCGCGACCTGAGCCGACCAGGGCCACGGTCCCGATGCCGAATCGCCAATGGCGTAGACGTTGGTTTCGCCTTGGACGCGAAGCCGCTCGTCGACTTTGATTCGCCCAAAATGATCCAGGGGTAGGTCGGTCGAACTGAGCCATTTGGCCCCTCGAACTCCGCCGCACCAGATGACGTTCTTGGACCGATACAGGCCTCTGGGAGTCATCACGCCCTCTTCATCAATGGCGTTCGCTCGGGTTTGAGTGATGATCTCGACCCCCATTCGTTCCAATTGTGTACGGCAGATTTCGGCGAGTTCGGCCGACATGTCGGCAAGGATTCGGCGCCGGCGGTCGATGAGGACGAATCGACACAAAGGCTCAAGGGCGGGATTCAACGGCAAGTGAACGGAGTGAATGTAGTCCACGATTTCCGCCATCAGCGTGATTCCAGTGGGCCCGGCCCCTACGACCACAAAGGTCAGTGCCTCACGAGCCGTGGCTTCGTCCGTCGCGTCGGCGATGGCGATATTGGCGTCGATGTGGGCGCGTATGCCTTCAGCGTCACTGGCGGACTTGCAGGTCATCGAATATTTGGCCCACTCGGGATTCTCTCCCCATGCGGTCTCAGCCCCGGGGCTCAAGATCACGGCATCGTAACGATGATCGAGGTGCCCGTGCAGGATCCGCCCCGGCAAATCGATGCCCTCGATCCGATCGATCTGGAGATCAACACGATCTCCGACAGCCTCACGGAGGGGCACACATATGGATGACGCAGTGATGTCACCGGCGGAGGCGTTTGGCAGCAGCGGAGTGAACAAAAAGTGCTCGTTTTCCGAAATCAGTGTCACTTGAATGCGCCGCCGGGGAGTTAGCCCTTCGACCAGTGCATTTACGGCGGCCACTCCACCAAAACCACCACCAACGATCACTACATTTCGCATGTCAACACCAGGGGGCAAAAATCACGGCTGGATTTAACACGGGAAGCGCCAATGGACTACTCACCGGAACAGAAAACCTTCGAAATAATTTGGACTTCCGGGACGTCGCGCTTCAACATGTAGTGGTGTTGAAAAAAAACGACCCCCATATCTTGTGTAAGTGGCTTGACATGGATCCGGCTCCAGATATTCTGGCTGTCCGCTTGGAGACACTCGCTTTTCAAACCTCTCGTGAGAGGAAAGGCACCGGTTTCTTCATGTGGGGACGCAAAATCAAACACCAACATTGGCAAACATGTGCCTCTGGCCCTGTAGGGAAGTCGGGGCCGGCTGGATGCTGTGAACTGAGTCGTCTCACAGCATCAAACATGGATGTTCGTGAGAAGTTTGATTGGAAAGTACGACTAGACCACCGCGGACTCGCTTGGATGCAGGTCCGGAAGGCTCCAATGAAGGGGCCAGCAAAAAGGAGTGACGATGAGCACGACGATTGATTCGAATGTAGGGGAAGATCTGAGCAGCGCGTCTCGAGTGCGCAAATTTGAAGGCCTCGGACGCGGCTTGAAAATCGAACGATTCTTCACGACAGAAGGCGTTCATCCTTATGACTCGCTCGAGTGGGAAACTCGCGACGCCATCATCGGCAACGGCAAGGGCGAGAACGTTTTTGAGCAACTCGGAGTCGAGTTCCCTGTGTGCTGGTCACAAACCGCCACGAACGTCGTCACTTCAAAGTACTTTCGCGGCCAGATGGACTCGCCTGACCGTGAATACAGCCTGCGTCAGCTCATCGATCGTGTGGTCGATTCGATCACCGCATGGGGCCTGAAGCAAAACTATTTTGCCACGTCGATGGACGCCGAAGTGTTCAGCGACGAACTCA
>JBFFMO010001059.1:0-2125 GCA_041554035.1 Allomicrovenator sp.
AGGAACGGACTCAGATCTCAAGCCTGAAGGTCCGTTATAATCGCGTCTTCGGCTATTATATCGAGATCACCCGCGCCAATATTGACCTTGCGCCTCCTGAGTACATTCGCAAACAGACCCTCGCCAACGCCGAGCGTTACTTTACGCCTGAGCTCAAGGAGATGGAGGACAAGATCCTTGGGGCTGAGGACAAACGAAAGCAGCTTGAATACAAGTTGTTTGAGGCCTTGCGTCATGAAGTTGGGGAACATGTCGGAGCTTTGCTTTCGACCGCACAACACCTGGCCGAGCTTGACGTGTTGGTCGCGTTTGCAGAGCTGGCGGTTCGCCATGATTATGTTCGCCCGATCGTGGACGACGGGGTTTTGGTCGAGATCGAAGACGGCCGCCATCCTGTTGTTGAAAGGTCTTTGACCGACGGAAGGTTTGTTCCGAACTCCGTCTGTCTGGACTGCGATTCGTCGTTTTTGCAGATCATCACCGGCCCAAATATGGCCGGTAAGTCGACCGTGATTCGCCAAGTGGCGTTGATCGTGTTGATGGCGCAGATGGGCTCATTTGTGCCGGCCTCTAAGGCGCTGATCGGCGCTGTCGATAAGATTTTCAGCCGCGTTGGAGCCAGTGATAACCTGGCGCGTGGTCAGTCCACCTTCATGGTGGAAATGACCGAAACCGCCCATATTTTGAATAATGCGACAGCCAAGAGCCTGATTATTTTGGATGAAATCGGTCGTGGAACCTCGACCTTTGACGGGCTTTCGATTGCCTGGGCAGTGGCGGAATTTCTGCACGATCAGGTCGGGGCCAAAACGATGTTTGCCACGCATTATCACGAGCTGACCGAGTTGGTGCGCACGTTGGATGGCGCCGAGAACCTGAGTATTGCCGTCAAGGAATGGAACGACGACATCATCTTCTTGCGCAAGCTCGTTCGCGGACAGGCCAATCGTTCGTACGGAATTCAGGTCGGACGACTCGCAGGCCTGCCACAGAGTGTGGTGGACCGCGCCAAAGAGGTTCTTCAAAACTTGGAGTCCGTCCAGTTTGATGAACGGGGTGTGCCGCTCGCCGGGCGCCAAGCAGGCCGCGAGCCTCAGGTCACCCTGCGGAATAATCCCGACCAGATGAGCCTGTTTTCAGGGCCATCGGTGTCCCCGATTCAAGAATCCGTGTTAGATTCAATACGTTCCGTAGAAATTTCGACGCTGACGCCATTGCAGGCCCTGAACCTGCTGGCGCAGCTTAGAGAGAAGTTGGAGTGAAGATGCTGCGTTTGGCGCCCTTGCTGGTTTTGAGTCTTTTGTTGGGATGTGGATCGACGTCCAAGACGGTCGAACGACCTGAGCGCGAGCCCATCACCGACGAGGATATCGATGATATCTTGGACGCTCCGACGGATTCGGTGAAGCGATCACCCCAGGTTGCCGCCGCCGAACTGCAGCGCATGGAATTGCCCGCCACACCTGAGTCTCCGTCCCTTGATGTCGATGGAAGCACTGAGGATTGGGACAAGAAGTCGATTCGGACGTTCCGGGATAAATCCTTGATCGAGTCCGGCGACCGCTTTTGGACCGGCTCCAAAGACCTTTCGTTTCGAGTCGGCGTGCGGTCGGACCCTGGTTATCTGTATTTTGTCGTCGATGTCACGGACGACAAGGTCTTGACCGACGACAGCGACGACCTGACCGATGGCGTGGTGCTCACGATTCGCGACCCGAATCTGGATAACCTGATTAAATCCACACCGGCGAACTTGAGAATGAGGGACCTCGTCAAAGCCGAGACGTCCCTGGTGTTTATGCCTGACGGTCGTTACCGTCGTTATCGCAGCGACGAAGAGTTGCCAGATAATATGGGCGTCGTGGCTGTCACAGAAAAAAAGGGCGGCTACATCGTAGAAATCGCCTTCCAGATCGAGGCTTTTGAACAGGTATCATCTATTCCTTTGCAGGATATCGCGTTTCGAGTGGACGTTCTGGACGGTGACGAAGAGGACCGCGAAGGCACTCAGACTGTGATGAGCATGTTGCCGGATCGGGGCAACGACGACCCTAGAATGGCCATCTACGGAGTCGATGGACTCCTGCCCCATTACGAGGTCGATAAGGCTCCGCCCCGCAAGAAC
>JBFFMO010001060.1:0-2124 GCA_041554035.1 Allomicrovenator sp.
AGCGTTTGGCGGGGTCAACGGCCTCATCAATAATGCCGGCATCTTTCGGGACTCCCTGCTCGTCAGCAAAGACAAGGACAGCGGCGAGATCCGCAAAATGTCGTTGAAACACTGGCAGCAGGTCATCGATGTCGACCTGACAGGCCCCTTTCTTTGCACCCGCGAAGTCGCAGCCCATATGGTTCAACACGGCGCTTCGGGTGTTATCGTCAACATCTCTTCGGTGTCGCGACACGGAAACCGTGGCCAATCGAATTACTCGGCCGCAAAAGCGGGATTGATCGCTGACACCAAGCTCTGGGGCGAAGAACTGGCGCGTCACGGCATCCGGGTGGGAGCCATCGCTCCAGGCTTTGTGCAGACGCCGATCCTTGACGCCATGCGACCAGAAGTTCTGGACAAATTATTGACCGCTGTGCCGTTGCGCCGGGCCGGAAAACCCGTCGAAATGTGGCAGGCTGTCCGGTTCATTTTGGAATGCGATTATTTCACCAGTCGCTGCATCGATGTCGACGGCGGGATCACACTTTAAGCCGTTTTCGATTTGAAAAAGCCAGGAAGACAATTTTGGATGGGCGCTGGCTTCACGCTTCTTGCGGTGGTCATCGCCCTCTTGATGCCACGTGAAGCGACCAAGAAGTTCGAAAGCTTCATGGGCGTCAAGGACACGTCTGCGCCCTTTGTCGACCGCACGGCCGACCTGGACAAAGCCTTGCAAAGCGGTTTCGATATCGCTGTTTCTGCCCAGGAACTTCAGGCGCTGCTGATCCACGTCGCGGTGCGCCGCTTGGCAGCTTCTGGCCGATTGGCCGCCGACGAAATCCCCAAAATCCAAGCCATCTGGTCCGAATACGCAGGACTTGAGGCGGGCGAAAAAAGTCCAGCGGGCAAAGCTGCAGTCCGAGACGCGCGCAACCGCGCTGTGGGCGAGGCTTTGCCACGTTTTGAAGTCCCGAAGGTCGTCGAGGTATTGGAGCTTTTGCAGCGCCAAGCCGACAGCATTCAACCGCGTTACGCCTCCAAAGAAGCCGATTGCGCCGGGTGCCATTTGCAGACCGACGGACGAGCCCTGGACCACCCCATCGACACCGTCGGTATATGGCCACATCTGCCCGCGGACACGTTTGGCACGTCTTTTCCGGTGCTGACGGAAACCGCTGAGATGGCCTCCTTGGACCCCAGCAACACCTGCCTTTCGTGCCACGTGCCGCATGGTGAACCGGGCTTCCTAACTACGCTCGCACAACGGCAAGAGTCGATGGGTGTCTGGGCCCATGCCTATCGAATCGAAGACCTGATCTACGTGCAGGTGAAAATCCAAAACAAGAAGGCCGCACATTACGTCCCTGCGGGGTTTTTGAACCACGCTTATGCGGTCGTCGTCGACGCGTATGCCTCGGCTGAACCGGGCGGGAAACGGTTGAAATACTGGTGGGGATCGCAGCTCCCTAAGAACCTTCAAAGCGATCCTGACGAGGGTGGTTACCTGATGGCACGAAGCCTGGTGGACAAGGCTGGCCAGCCAACCTCCGACCTGACCCAAGCCGTCGATATCCTTGATGACACTCGTCTGGAGCCCAGTCGTTTTGTCGATCTGACCTTCTTGTTCGAAATCCCGAGGGATCGCTACACCCCTTATTCCGTGGTCGCACGTCTGGTGTACTTACCCGATCAGGGCACATTGAATGGGGCGCAGGACATCGAGGTCCGCATCCGGTCGAGCGAAGGCGGCAGCTCTGTGAAATGAGGTCGAACGCACCTTTAGTTCGTGTCGATGTTGACACAAAAACGCATGGCTACGTAGCTTTCAACTCTGTCTTAGTTTTTTTGGGGTTTCGGCATGAATCGAGGCAAAGCCTCGTTTCATGGTTCCGGGTCAACATGTCTTTGAAGAGTCAACACGATGAAAACGGATTCATTGCCTCGCCCATTTCATGCGCTCCCAGTCACGGCCGCGTTGGCGGACCTCGACACATCTGTTGATGGTCTGCACCCGAACGAGGTGACACGCCGCGTGTCGATTCACGGACCCAATCGACTGCCTGAGCCGCCGGGTCGAAACGCGTTCCTCCGGTTTCTGTCTCACTTCCATAATCTGCTCATTTACGTCCTGCTTGGGTCGGC
>JBFFMO010001061.1:0-2123 GCA_041554035.1 Allomicrovenator sp.
AATCCGGTGGCACCATGACGGAAGCCCGATACATGGCGTCAGCAAACCTCGCTTCGAATGGAAAAGTGATTCTGATTGGCGGAATCGGCCCATTTTCTGGCGAAGTCGTGGCGGTGGACTCGGCAATGATGTACAACGCGCACGACCCGGTTTTGGCCGGGGTGCAAATATTAGAATGACTTGACCGGGCAAAGCGGGACTGTTAACCAGCTTGCCGGTTTTACGAGAGGAGTAAATCATGACTGAAGAAACAGTGCAGCCCGAAGCGGCCGTTGAAGAAAAAGAAAAATCGCAACAGATCATGTGCTGAGTATCGAAGCAGATGGTTCCACTCGACTCGACCATCGAGATTGAGTACGCACCACGCAAGAAGGTCCGAGTGCTTCCACGCTACATCAAGTACGCAACAGCACAGTAATCGGCTTCACCCCTGTGGTGAGTAGGTCGTGCAAAGGTCGTCGTTAGACGGCCTTTTCGCTTTTCTTGGCCACGCAAACAGGGAAGTCCGTTCAAAAGCGCAGAGTTTCTTGCGTCGAAGTCCATTCATGGCACTTTGTACCACTTTTCAAAAAAATCTTTGGGGTAGACACGCAGGAATCAGCGTTTTCCACAGGCTCAGGATCTGCTTTTCCCTATGTAAATGGCGTTGCGATGGAGATCTTCAAAGTTTTCCACATGCGCTATTTCAAAGGCGAATCGGGCACTATTGTTTCTTGACCAAGTGCAAGTCCACTCCTATATTGGCCCACAGGTGGGATGAATTCCCATGAAGTGGATCGAGACGAGGTCAAGGATGACCTCCGAGCCAGGCAGCAGGAGCACTCAGGCAGCACAAGGGAAGGTATGTTTCGCGGTCAGTACGAACACACGTTGGATGGGAAAGGGCGATGCAGCCTTCCAGCCAGATTTCGTGAAGTTCTTGCCGACACCGATGCCACCGGAACCAGCGCTGAACGAGTGATTCTTACGCGGACGTTTCAGAAGTGCTTGGTCCTCTATCCGCTCGATAAGTGGCTGAATTTCGAAGAAAAGATTCGCCAGCTTCCGCAGTTCAACCCGCAGGTACAGCAGCTTAAGCGCGTGTACATTGCCGGTGCGATTGAATGCACCATCGACGGCAACGGCCGTCTTCTGGTGCCTCAATCGATGCGGGAGTTCGCAGATCTGGAGCGCGACGTTGTTTGGGTCGGTCAGCTGGACACGATGGAATTGTGGTCAGCCAGCCGATGGAACGCCGCGGTAGACGATGCTCTTCAGGACCCCAAAGGCTTGGCGGAAGCCATGGCATCTTTGGGGCTCTAAACGACTGACGGCTCAAGGATGAGCCATGGCCTTTATGGCCAGACCCATGGACGGGTCGGAACGGGTCCTTCAGGACGAAGGTTCGCTTAATCGCGAATGCCCATGGATGGGCACTTTCCCTTCTTTTTGACCCCACCTCCCGTCCAACGGAGAACGATGTGACGGAGGTTCTTTCAAAATACGGGTCCGCTTACCACGTACCAGTGCTCGTCAGGGAAGTCCTGGAGTACCTGGGGGTGAGTCCAGGCGGACTTTACGTCGACGGGACCTTGGGCGGCGGTGGACACACTCAAGCGATACTGGAGGCCTCAGGGCCCGACGGTCGCGTGATTGCGTTCGACCGTGATCCCGAAGCGTGTGCCGAAGCGGCAACACGGCTCGAGGCGTTCGGTGAGCGTTTGACGATCATCAACGACAACTACGCCAACGTCTCCAAGCACGTCAGTGACGCCGACGGTTGGCTCGTGGATGCGGGCGTGTCTTCGCACCAGCTGGATGAGGCCGAACGAGGATTCTCGTTTCGTGAAGCCGGCCCTCTGGACATGCGCATGGGCGATGGCCCCTCGCTTGCTGAGTATCTGGCGCAGGTCGAAATGCCCGAATTGGCGCGTGTGCTTGGCCAGTACGGAGAGGTCAAATCGGCAGGGCGACTTGCTCGCGCGATTCTGGCCGACTTCGCCGAAGGCAAGTTCGAAAACACCCGCGAACTCGCCGACATGGTGGAGCGCGTGGTCGGGCACGGAGCGGGCAGCGGTCGAAAGACCAAAATGCACCCCGCGACGTTGGTTTTTCAGGCGCTTCGCATCGCGGTCAACGACGAG
>JBFFMO010001062.1:0-2122 GCA_041554035.1 Allomicrovenator sp.
AAAAGTCCAATGACGCCAAGCGCACTGTCGGATCGGGGTCATCCAATCCACGCGACATTTCTAAGGCCTGGGCGAGCAGGGCGTCTTCGTGCCAATCGGCCCATTCCCATTGAGGCCCCGCATCCAGACAACCTCGAAGTCGATCTTCAAGAGGGCAGGCGATACGAACATGAAAATGGTCGTCATGGGGCAAAGCGTCGGTCGGCTGATGAAGCACATCGTTGGCTTTTTGGATCAACTCGATGGGCTCACCGATTTGGGCGGCATGATCCAGAAGCATCGCCTTAAGGGGATCACTCACAAAAACGTACTGGATCACCGTTCCGTCAGGATTGGTGAGCAGGCCCTTGATGAATAACCAGTTGCGAGCGACATCAAAAATCAAATCGGGGCGGCCAATAGGCACACCTTCGCTGTCAAATTGCAGCAGCTCTGGGGAAACGACCGATGCGCCTTCGGCCTGTGTCTTTACGAAAAACGCGATATCGGCGTCTCTTCCCGAATTATGCGAGCGAGACCATCGAATATCCCCGCCACTTTTCTTGCTGAGGTTACCGATTCGCAACGGAGCCCCCGGCGAAACCTCACCCACATGGCTGGCCCCGCTCAGCAGCGCCGCGACCAATTCGGCGGTTCCCCATTGTGTTCCATAATTCCGATGTCGCTCGATCACCTGATGATAGGGGCCCTCGACCGGCAGCGGGGCCGCGTTGATCAAGGCGCCCGTTCCCACGGTTCCCGTCGAACGAGAACCTTTGCTGTCCCGATCCGGATCAAGCCAAACCCTGTAATTTGGGGTCGCGCGAAGCTTTTGCCATCCCACGCTGCGATTTATCGCAGAGTCTTCCGCGGCGCCCAAACCAAGGTGTGCGAGCCGGAAGCTCTCCTCAATCAATGCTGGCGCGGCGATACGGCCAGGTACAGAGGTTTGTGCTATCACCGGAGTGCTGCAACTAACGACTGCGCCTGTAATAGCGACGAAAAACTTATGTCTAAATGGATTCATCGGCTCCTCGTCTGCTATTAGACCCGGGGACCCCACTCATAGCAAACTTCGTACATGCAAAATTCGTCAGCAAACGGTTGGTGGGCATTGGCCTTCACCCTCGTACTCTGTGCCTTCGGCATCTCCACATGGAGAATGCTTGCGGTTCCAGACCTCAGTGTTTCTCTCGACGCCGGACTTGTCGTCCGAAGTGCGGGGCCCGACGTCGAAGGCGCCGACCCTCAACTAAGCTTGGCACGCGGCGACCAATTGACAGCTCTAGCGGGCCATCAAGTTCAGAATCTGCTTGATGTGATGTCGCTTGTGCGCAATCTCAATCATGCAGCGGTCGCCGGTGAGCCCGTGTCTACGGAGTATCAGGCGGTTCGCCCGCTTCACCGTTTCACGCTGACCCTTCGTGGAAACGCGATGGAGCCCGGAAGTCTTCCGCCAGGCATTGAACCCACCGACAAACTTGTCGAGGTCGATGGCCGAGCCTTGCCCGGAAAAGTGGGCCCCGAAGGCCTTCAAAGCATCGTGGCCAGCCGTCCTGAGGCGGTTTTGGGGTTCGAGCGTGCAAACGCGGTGTTCACTGGGAAAATGCCCCTCAAAAGTGGTCCGTTCCAGGCAGGTCAATACGGCCTTTTTGCCCTGGTGCTCCTGATTATCGCTGGGATTTGGCGCGGACGAGACCGCAAAATCGACCATCGTTTTGCCGCCGCCGTGGGGATTGAAACGGCCGTTCTTTCGTTGGTCGGCCTTTTGGTGCTGCGGCCTCAATGGGTTCAAGCAGACCTCGTTCTTGCCACGATGGTCGTCGTCGGTTTTGTGCTTCCGCGCGCGATCGCGTTTGTTGGGCGAGGATTTCTGCAAGAGGATGGACTTGGGGTCGGTCCGATTGCGTCTCTGGTCATCGCGATTGTCAGCGCCTCGGCCGTGAGCGTGATGATGGCGCGAGGCATCTTGACGACCGAGTTGGGTCTGCAATTTGCCGCCACATTGGGTGTGTTTTTCATTGTTTATGAATTGGTGTCGGGCTTTTCGCGACGATCGATGCCCGATTTAGGGCCCGAACGCGGGATCTTCCTGACCGGTGTCGTGGTGCTCAGCACCGTCGCCGGACTTTTTGCTTACCTG
>JBFFMO010001063.1:0-2118 GCA_041554035.1 Allomicrovenator sp.
CAGTGGGAAATGTGCAAACACGGGCTTGGCGTTTGCATCATGATGGCCGAAGTCGGCGAGGCCGAGCCAGCCGTAGTTACAGTGCTACCTGAAATCTCGATCCCCATTCCCATCTGGCTCGTTTGCCACCGAGAGTTGCGCACCAGTCGCAGAATTCGCGTGGTTTTCGACATCCTCGCCGACTTTCTGTCGAGTCCCTGAGAGGGAAAATTAGAGTCGGTAAGCGCCCCAATGCTGCGTTAGGAGTGCGTTAAAAAAGAACGACATACGCGGTGTTGTATTGTTTCGACTTCCCCGTTAAATATCTGAAATCAACCACATACGGGGTCCATAATGCCGAACGGCCAGAAGTTGAATATACGATGGAAGATTGCCGGTCTTGTTCTTCTTACGGGACTTGCGATTCCCGCTTTTGCTGGAGCGGATATATTTGTCGATGTTCCAGGCGCACCGGGCGAATCCTTGGCTCCATTCCCGGGACAAATCGACGCGGCCTCGATTTCTTTTGGCTACAATTCCCCTGTCGACCCGGCCACGGGCAAACAACCCGCGGTTTTTGTGGCTCCGATCACCATCACCAAAGCGCTCGACAAATCCAGTGCTAAACTCATGAGCCTTGGCGGATCTGGGACACGGCTTGCTAAGGTGACGGTTCGAAACACGTCGCCTGTTCAACCGAGCGCCGTAATAATGACCGTGATTCTCAGCGACGTGGCAATCACCGATTGGCAAATCGTTTCGTTACAAGGTGGAGAGAACTTTGAGCAAGTTACCTTTCAGCCTAAATCTGTATCTGTGGAATACGTACAGATGAACGCAAACAACACTCCTGGCACCAAGTTCAGCGGCAGCTTTGGCGCAAAATGAAGACCCTTCTTTTCATACTTATGGGGTTTTTCATTTCCTGCGACTCCGACGAACCAGAAGGCGAGACGGCGTCTGCCGCGCTCGTATGTGAAGGATATGAAATCCAGGGCGAGCTCGTGACAGACCTTTCCACGGGGCTGATTTGGGACCGTTTTGTTCAACAATCGTTCATGACACACGACGAGGCAGCAGGTTTTTGCGAACAAAAAGGCGCGCGCCTGCCCGCTCGGGCCGATCTGGCGCTGCGAAACCGGCAAGAAGGTGACGCCTGCCAATTGCCCGCCTGTCCGTTTTATGGCGCACGTTGTCTTACGATCCAATGCGGGTCGCAAATCCCGGGATCAGACGCCCATTGGGGCGTTGCGATGTCTGGCGGCGCTCTCGTCGCGGTCCCGTCGGGGCAAGCCGAGGCTCTGCTTTGCGTGCGAAACGCCAAAAAATCCCCATCTTTTTAAATTCCTTCTAAAAACTTACCGATCATCACATCGACTTGATGATGGCATCGCCCGGGCTGACTCCCGTGGCGTTGGCTGAGATGAACGGAGATACCGCTGCAAGGAAGAGGTAGACGACCAACAAAGTGCCGTAAAGAAACGAGAGTTTGTGGTTGGATTGCAGCATGAAGTCACCTTTCAACCACGCGGGCAAAAAACCGAAATGATCGGTGAAATCCAGGAGTCGATTGAAGGGGCGAGGAAAGACCTCTCGCAAGGGCACTCGGGAGTCCTTGGTGATAAATTGAGAGAGGTTAGGGCCTTTTCCGTAGCGCACTTGCATCGCGGCTTCGAGTTCCGTGCTGGCGCGCACGGCGCCTTTCAATAACGGGTGATACCAGACTTTGTCCATCATTCGGAACACGACCGTAATGATGCTTCCAAAGACGGCCAAGATGAAGACCGTGTTGAATTCTATTCCGACAACTAAAATAGTCCGTTGAGCCTGGAGTGCTAGGAAAATAGCGCCAAAAAGGGCAGCGGTTACGGTGACAAAAAGCCCGCGTATCTTCATTTCGATATCGTTGAAATGGCGTTGAGTGGCGATCATCTCTTTCCAGATGTCGAGGTCCAGGCGCAGCGCGTCTTTGAGTTCGATTTCGTCGTGTTGGTCCGTCTTTGGGCTCGTATTTTCCGTCATTTATTCGGTCCAAATTCAAAAAGATTCAAAATATCCGAGAAGCGCGAGAGCTCGTGTGTCGGAATGATATGCGTATTTTGCACCGGTTTTTCGGCTTCAACCATTTCTTTCGTCCAG
>JBFFMO010001064.1:0-2116 GCA_041554035.1 Allomicrovenator sp.
ACCCAAGCGATCGACGCTTACACCACGGCCCTGCGTTATATTTCAGAGGCCGACAACGAAAAGCGAATGGTGGAAATCCTGAAAGATTTTGGCAAATTTTGCCGAGAAATCGACAAGGCCGACTTGGCGCTGGAGCTGCTTTCTCAAGCGGTGCAATTGGTTGATTTGACCGAAGATACCGGTCAAGACCCTGCCGACTTGCTCCACGAAATGGGGGTCACTTTCTTGAGGGCCGGAAAGCCCGAAGACGCCATTGCTTCTTTGGATGCGGCCCTAAAAATGTACGACGGAATGAACATAGAATCGCCATGGACGGCTCTCCTTTTGGCAGACGCACACAGCCAGGCGGGCCGCCACGAGGTCGCCATTGGATTTTTGAATCGGGCCCAGGCTCGGCTCGGACAAAACACAGACGCGCTGGCCACCATGGCAAGCGTGTTCGAGGCCGCTGGGGAACTGCGCGCCGCCCAGGAAACTCGCCAGATTCTGGCAGAATTGGAGAACGAGCTATGAGCGAATTGGACGTGATTGTCGTGGGCGGAGGTCATAACGGATTGGTGACGGCGATCCTGCTCGCCCGCGCCGGACTGAAAGTCCACGTTCTGGAGCAGAAATCAGTGGTTGGAGGCGCAGTCCGTACCGAAAAGCCCTTCACCAACGCACCAAACCTCCCTCAATCCACAGGCGCATACCTGCTGGGGTTGATGCCTCCCGAGCTGATTCATAAGTTGGGTGTCGACATCCCAGTCAAACGGCGAGACCCCCATTATTTTGTGCCCACCACGGGAAATCGCTACCTGATGTTTGGCAGCGATGCCGAGGACACAAAACGGCAGTTCATCGAGTTTTTCTCGAAAGCTGACTGGGATGCCCACGTTCGGCTACAGGACGAAATCGCACAGCTTCGCGACGATATTGCCCCGACCTGGCTCAGTGAACCGTTCACGATCGAAGAAACCGCCGAGCGCTACGTCCGCCCGGCTCTGCGCCAGATTTTTGTGGACCTCTGCCGCAAACCAATTGGCGACTATTTGGACCGTTTCGGCTTCAAGAGCGACCTCATCAAGGCCATGTACGCGGTGACGGATGCATTTTCAGGCAGTTTTTCGACCTGGGACACCCCTGGCTCGGGCATGAATTTCCTGATCCACAACATGTGCCGACTTCCGGACTCGGATGGCACATGGATGGTCGTCGAAGGCGGCATGGGGACGGTGAGTTCCAGATTTGCCGACGCAGCGCGAGCCGCTGGGGCGATCATCGAAACCGACGCTGAAGTGCTCAAAATTGAGCCTGGCTCGCCGGCTCGGGTGCATTTGAAAGATGGCCGTGAGTTGGTGGCGCGCACGGTCATTTCCAACGCTGACCCTTATCGCCTCCGACAGCTGGTGGGCGAAGACGCTTACCCTGCTGAGTTCAACCAACGCTTGGATGCGATGAAACGCCCTGGCTCCACCATGAAAGTGAACCTCGCCTTGCGCGACCTTCCGACTTTCACGTGCCTACCCGAGCGACAAAATCAACACGGCGCGACGATGCATATTTTGCCCGACGAGTCGGTGGTCTGGCAGTCGCTCAAAGACAGCTACGAAGATGCAAA
Organism: Allomicrovenator sp.; assembly: GCA_041554035.1. GTDB lineage: Bacteria > Myxococcota_A > Bradymonadia > Bradymonadales > Bradymonadaceae > JBFFMO01. The sequence goes on from JBFFMO010001064.1 coordinate 1,601, forward strand.
AGCGGGCCGATTACCTGAGTTCCCAACCATCGAGTGGTACGTCCACACGCCCGTCGACCCAACGATGACCGACGAGAAAGGACGCCACTCTTCGGCTCTTTTTGTTCAGTGGGTCCCCTACGAAATCGCCGGCTCATCGTGGGAAGTCGAAGCGGATAAATACGCCCATCATTTATTATCGATTTGCGACCAATTCGCGCCGGACACGTCGTCGCTTGTGGACGATATGTTTGTGCTGCACCCCCAGGCCATCGAGTCGCATTTCGGCATCACCCACGGCCATATTCACCATATCGATAATATCTTCGGATTTGCCGATCGACATCCCTACCGAACGCCTGCGCAAAACGTGTATTCGTGCAGCGCGGGCTGTCATCCCGCTGGCTCCGTGATTGGCGCAAGTGGGCATAACGCGGCCATGGCCGTCCTCAAGGACCTTGGCCTGGAGGCAAAATGAAAACGATTTACGGCGTGGTTCATGTGCCAGCGCTTCCGGGCGATCCCCACGGCACAACC
>JBFFMO010001065.1:0-2116 GCA_041554035.1 Allomicrovenator sp.
AATCGGAGCAGGTCCAATGACGTCGCCATTCAGGTAAATCGTCGCCCCACTCGGCTCCGAAGCCATCTGAATCGATACACGTTCAGCCACCGGCTCATTATTGGTGCTGGGGGCAAGCGTGTCGTCTTCAACCACGACAGGGTCTGGCTCGACGACGACGGGCTTGTTCAACTCGATCTGCGGCATCGGAGCGATCACGACCTGCTCCAAGGCCGTCTGCCGTTTTCTCATCTCCACAAACACCATCACCGCAATCAGAACCAACATGATGGTGATGGCCAAGACCGGAACCAGCGGGAATTTCTTTTTCGGTTCATCGACGGGCAGCTGTGGCGCCATTCCGGCCGGAGCAGGAAAGACTCCCGATTGAGCCGGCGCCATGGCCTGAAATTGACCCGAACCAAAACCGTTCACCGGATTTTGGAAGCCGCCGGAGGGGGTGCCAATGGGTCCCGGAAGTGCCGGAAATCCGCCAGTCTGTGTGGCTTGCTGATAGCCTCCACCAAAATTGGCAGCCGGAAATCCGCCGGAAACCCCCGCTGCGGGAAATCCGCCGCTTTGATTGGCGGCTGGAAATCCACCGCTTTGATTGGCGACTGGAAATCCACCGCTTTGATTGGCGACCGGAAAACCGCCCGACAAGTTCGCGCCAAATCCGCCGGTCAGGCTGCCGGCCTGGGGAGCACCGGCACCGGTATTATTAAAATGCGCCGGCGTCTCGGGCAGATTTCGACCCGAAGGATTATCCCGTCGTTGACGCTTCTCGATCGCCACCTTGGTGAAATTATCTTCAATCCAGGTGCTCAGGCGGGCCACACTGTATCCAGGGGCCAGAGCATGAAGGCATCGGTCCAGATCAGCTTTGGCTGAGTAACCGTCCTGGTAACGCTTATCGGGATCACGCTGAAGCAGCATCATCACAATCTGGTTCAGCTCTTCCGGCACGTCAGGGTTGAAAACCCGTGGAGGAACCACGTCTTTAGACAAAATATTATTGTAGATCTGGAACTCGTTATCACCCTCGAATGGCAGGTGATTGGTGAGCATTCCGTACAGGATCAGGCCTGCGGCAAAGAGGTCTGCGCGACCATCGATATCCTTGGCCATGGCTTGTTCTGGCGCCATATAAAGCAGCTTGCCTTTGATGACGCCGGCCTTGGTGTGATTTTCCTTTCCGCGGGCTTTAGCCACACCGAAATCGATGATCTTCACATCGCCACCAAAACTGACCAGCACGTTATGAGGGCTGACATCGCGGTGGACGATATATTGAGGCCGTCCATGCTCGTCAGTCTTCGTGTGCGCCACATGCAAACCAGCACAAATACACCCGGCAATATACGCAGCGTGGTGCACAGGAACCGTCTGTCCGGCTGACTTTAATTCCTTCAGAACATCGGCGAGGTCCACAGCATGGACGTATTCCATCGCGATATAATAGGTGTCGTCGAGCCGACCAAGATCGTAGACCTGCGCGATATTGGCGTGGTTCAGGCTTACGATGATGCGAGCCTCGTCGACCAACATCGCAATGTACTCTTCGTTTTCGGCCAGATGCGGCAGAATCTTCTTGATCGCGACTGTCTTCTCAAAACCCCCAACGCCCGGCATCGTCGCCCGGTACACCGCTGCCATACCACCACGAGCAATCAGCTCCTGCAGCGTGTACGGTCCAAATTGTTGGGGGAATTGCTCGGCCATTTCACAAGGTCCAATCAAGTTCGCCGAGTGTGTCGGACGAAGTGTAGACGCGGAACCACTTATTTACGTAGACATTGAAGAGCCAAATTTCGTGTGACCCCGAATCCATTTCGCCGACCGCGAACACGTGCCCCGCAGATGAACGAACGGCCGATGTGACCTCGAGCATACCCGGCGGAATCAGTTCCGTCACCGTACCGTTGACGGTCGTCCAAACCACCTTGGGAGCCAGTGTTCCGTTGGCGATCATAAGAAACTGTCCGTTATAACGGAGGAGATCGACTTCGGACCTATCGGGCCAAACCGGAATGGTGTCGATCATGTTGGTGTAATAGCCAAGATCGCAGGTCGTGCATCCCAATGGAGACCCCGTGAATGCGATGATTCCGCCGTAGGCATCCGGGATGCTGCGAAC
>JBFFMO010001066.1:0-2113 GCA_041554035.1 Allomicrovenator sp.
CAGGTTCATGACCTTCACGGCAACCAGGTCGCCGGTCTTCAGGTCGCGAGCCAGATGCGTCACGCCCTGAGCGCCGTGACCAAGCTCGGACAAAAACTCGAAACGGTCACGAACCACCAACGGGCTGTTGGTGGCTTGGGCTCCCGTCAGGATTTCGTGAGTGATAACGGCCCGAACGGCAGCCATCTCTTGACCGTCGATCCGACCGTCTTGATTGGTGTCAAAACGTTGGAGAAACGAATCCGGATCGGCGCGCAGGGCCGCGATGCGGCGGTCGACCTCAAGGTCGAATTCAGATGGGTTCATGGCGCGATTCCAAAATTGCTATCAATTCACCTTGCAACCACTTGCCGCGCAGAGTCACGCCAAAAACTGGAGAAACGAATCGTTTCGGAGGCACGTATCCAGTCCCAGCGCGGGCATTCCGCGTCAGAGTCTGCCCTGAGATTGAACGTCATTTAAATATTTGTGAATTTCGTGTTCAACCCAGTATCTCCAAGACGCCACCGAGGTATACTTCGGCCTGTTCTGGATTCATTTTCAATGTCCGAACCGCGCGCATGCGGCGCATGAGTTCCTCGCTTCTCGCACGAATGCCGTGGATGGAGATTTTGCGATTTGAGCATCTTGGGTGATAGTCAATTCCGACCTCTACAGCGCCTCGACGGCATTTTGTGTCTGTCTTTAACTGCCGGTGAAATCAATGATTCGATCCAATCAGTAAAGTTGGCGGCGAGTGAACATCGTCTAAATATTTCCGTATCTCATGTTCGAGCCAGTCCATTTCATCCCCCACTTGATTCGTGACTTCGATCTTTTTGCCGTTTTTCATCAACAAATAAAGGCGGTTCCACCGCTTTTCTCTAACCATGAGTGGACCATCAACATCTCGAATACTCAGCGACTTATTCAAGACTCGACCGACATAAATTTCGGCGCGTTCTGGATTCAATTTCAGGGTCCGAACCCTCCGCATGTGGTGGACGAATACAAGCGCCAATAGAAAAAGCAGAAGAGTTCCACCGTAGACCACCAATGTTGTCTCAAGGGTCATTTCCATAAAAGGAAAAGCTATGATTGGCGTAAGAAAATGGACGAAATAGCCGGCAAAATGTAACCAACGGCGTGGGCCAACCGTTACGGTAAGCCCAGCATCATCACGTGTAATTTCCACCGTTCCATGTTGCGACGACTGATTCGTCACGAGTGCATTGGACCCAGTTGTTGTGATCTGAACATCCTGGGCGTCAGCCAATTTTAATAAGCGAAGCGCCTCATTGGCATTTTGTGGCCGATCTTCAATGGCCGGTGAAATCAATCGGTCCATCCAATCCGCCAGGGCATCCTCGACATGCGCGTGAGCGCGCCATTGAAGCTTCTGATGCGAGACTTCTAAGTCTGCCGGACAGACTCGGGTCGCGGCGTACACTAAGGTTGCGCCAACGGCGTAGACGTCAGAGGCCGGGACCGCGTCACCTCTCAGTTGTTCTGGAGACATATATCCTGACGTGCCAGTAATCGTAGTTCCTGGTGCTTGATTTTGGACTCCAAAGCCAACTAATGACACCTTCCCATCATCGTTGATGATGATGTTCGCTGGTTTCACATCACGGTGCAGTATTGGGGGTGATTGGCGATGAAGGTAGGCCAGCACCTCGAGCAATTGCTCGGCGATATCCCTAAGACGAACCTCGTCTATCAGCTCCCGGCGGGCGAGGCGGACCATGAGGTTGTCACCAGGCACGAAGGCTTGGACCAGATAGAATTCGGTTTCGTCGATGTCAAAAGCATCGATGAACGCTGGGATTTGGGGATGAGAGAGCTTGCGCAGCGCTTCGACTTCCCGATGAAAGAGGTCGATTGCCTTCCATTCTTTGGCAGTTTTCAGGTTCATGACCTTCACGGCAACCAGGTCGCCGGTCTTCAGGTCGCGAGCCAGATGCGTCACGCCCTGAGCGCCGTGGCCGAGCTCGGACAAAAACTCGAAACGGTCACGAACAACCAACGGGCTGTTGGTGGCTTGGGCTCCCGTAAGGATTTCGTGAGTGATAACGGCCCGAACGGCCGCCATCTCTTGACCGTCGATCCGACCGTCTTGATTGGTGTCAAAACG
>JBFFMO010001067.1:0-2113 GCA_041554035.1 Allomicrovenator sp.
CTGCCGCTGGCGGGCCCGCTCGACCTGTTCGCGGATGTCTTTGACACCGGCGAGCACAGCCGACAACGACACAAATTGGGCACCCACGGCTTCGGCAAGGAGCCGAGCCAAGGTGGTTTTCCCGCTTCCCGGCGGTCCCCAAAGTATCAGGCTTGAGAGCTTTTTCGCCCGGACAGCATTGGCCAGAAAGCGGCCATCTGCCAGAAGATGAGATTGCCCCACAAACTCCTCAAGAGTCATGGGCCTCATCCTTTCGGCGAGCGGGGTGTCGTGGCTAGTCGTCAGCGGAAGGGTCCATGTGGTTGCCTGACGCACCGGGCAGGATTCGTCCAGCGACGCGGAAATTATCGACGACGTTTTCGGTGTCCATCAACTCAAGTCGCATGGCACGGCAGTCTTTATGATTATGGGGCAGCCCCGGAAACGCTTCCCGAACCCGCTGCTCGATGTGCTGCGGCAGGTCGATGAATGAAGTTTTGTAGGCTTCACAAACGGGGCATTCCATCTTCGGTTGACCGCCAATATAGACAAAACCGCAGCTTTTGCAGGTCCAAATGAGGGCATGAATAAATGGATCGTACGTCGACATTAAGCACTCCGTAGGCCAGGTCGGCATCCTAGATGCACCGACCTTGAGCGAAGGTCAAGGTTCAGGCGACCTTTTGGGCAGCCAGAACTTCCTTGTACTCGGCTTCGTAGAGGTGACGAGCCTCGTTCACGATATCGAGATTCTTTTCGTTGAACTCGACGTCGATCGTACGAGCGATGGCATCCATCTGCAGGCCGATATAACGCAATTCGTCGCAGATGGTCATCAAGATGTTGATATCGCGTGACTTTCGGTCTTTCCCTGCGAAGTTCTCGCGGTAAAGCGCCATGGCGTCGTTGGCTGCGCCGCCAAGCATGCCCGAGAGGTCCTCGAGACTTGCGCCCTCACGTGCTTTGCGGACTTCCACAAGTTCGGTGCGGTACATGTCCAGGTTCTGTCGAACGATGCCCATATTGTTGCGATTGGACTCGGAAACCAAGCCGTTTTTGTCCAATGACTCCATGTCCTTGAGGATGTCTTCAAGGTTGGCCAGCATGCGCTGGATCAGCTCAGGGCGACGTGTCGCGCGGCGTTTTCCAGCAAAATGAGCGTTGTAGAGTGCAAACTGCGAGTTGGCGATTTGGGCCAGACGGCTTGCTCGTTCCTCTTCAGTTCCCTCCTGCCGAGCGCGCTCAATCTGAGCGATCTCTTGTTCGTAGAGTGAGCCCAGCGCCTGCCACTCACCAAGACGGCTGAAAAGCCGACCCAGCGCGCGGGTCGCAGTGGCGTGCCCTGGGGCAATCCCCAACGCTTCGCGATAAACTTCGGCAGCGGCATTCTCCATGCCGGTTCGCGCTTCGTAGACTCGGCCAAGATGGCAAAGGGTCCACACGCGGCGCGCGTCCGAGAGCGTGGTTTCAAGCCGACGGTTCAGAAGATCGATAAGCTCGTCTTCAAAAGCGTTCAGTTCAATCAGCGTCTGAACGGCAAACTCAACCAGCGCCTCGTCTTCAGGGAAATCTCGCATCGCGCGGCGAAGCGTCTCCCATGACGCTTCAGCGTCAAGCGCTTGAACATGGGATGCAAGGGCCGCGGCGAGTTCTGGCCGCTGACGTGCCATCGTCGAACGCGCAAGCACATCAAAGGCTTCTGCGCCTCGATCGAGTTCGTACAACAAGTGCAGAAGTGTTCGCTCCACGTCTTCATGGAGCAGACCTTTCTGTGATTGCCGCGCCAGCAACTCGACGGCTTTTTCGCGGTTGCCAAAAACACTCGCCCAGACCGCGTAAACAGCAGCGATGGCGGATTTTTCGGTTCGAGTAACTCGTGGATGCTCCAGGGCGCCTTCGAGCGTCGGAGAAACCCTGTAGAGGAGTCGGCGCCACTTGCCTCCTGTGTGGTGTCCCATCCATCCCCAACCGGCGAGAGTGCCGTCCTCGACTGCTGCGTCCATGACCGGCTTGTAGAGATGGTCGACGATGCCATCGACCATCCACTCGCTGCCCGGCGTACACTCGAAATAGGTCGCGTAGATGTAGGGCTTCGTTGCCTCGTCCTGCGCCGATGCCGCCATCGGGAGCGCGA
>JBFFMO010001068.1:0-2111 GCA_041554035.1 Allomicrovenator sp.
CTTCGGGCGGGACGAGGACCCAAGGCGCCCCGTCGATTGGAAACTTCTGCTCCCATGTTCGAAACCCTTCCCCCGCCCAGACTTTGACCTGGCTCATGCCTTGACCCTTTGTCCGCCTGACATGGAGACAAGCCGGATAGGTTGTGGCGTCGAACATGGTTCGCGAGGCTTCGGAAAAATCCTCGATACCCAACACCTGATTTTTGCCAAGAATTCGTCGGATACCGGTCCCCTGCAACGACCGAAACATCTTGGACGGCACGAGGGCAACAAGATGACCGCCGGGTTTGAGCACTTCGAGCGAGCGCTCCAGGAACACATTCGCCAGATCCACCTGGGCGCCAAAAGGAACCCGGATCCCGCGGGACTTTGCGGACTTCCACAGAGTCGATTGAGTGCTCTGATATCGGGCGCCCAAAAGTGCGGCTCGGGTTCGTTCAACCCGGTGTGCTCTCACCCAGGGAGGATTGGTCAGCACGAGGTCAAAGCCAGCCTCAGCAAACACGTCGGGGAATTTTGCCGCCCAGGTGAGCAAAAAAGCGTCGTCTCCCTCTTGCACCCGGTTAAGAAGCGCCTCGAGGCCTGAAATCTCCGCTCGGACGGCCTTCAAAGACTTCATATTATCTTTTCGGGGGACGACGACGCCAAAGAGGTCGCGCTCTTCGGAGAGCGTGACCAACTGTGCTTCATCCGCCCGAAGGCGTCTGATTCTGTTTTCCATGATTTCGGTGGTCAGTTGCTGCTCAGCGCGCTCGAGTTCCGCGCGCAACGCTGCCTTTTGGGTGCCATGACAGGTCAGGAAGGTCTTTTGCGTTTCGTTGAGCCTCCTTGCGGTTGAGCCGCGCAGAACCCGAGAAGCCGCCATCGACCCTCGTTTCGTGCGCCGCTCGACCAAGTCAGAGACTTCGATGAGCGCATCGCCTGTGACGATGCGATGAGACAGATTGGGTAGGGGCGGCATCGTCGATACAGCCCGGTCAGGCGTGGCCCCAAGAAGCGCGATCCAGATTCGAAGCTCACACAGACGCGTGGCGGTGAAGTTAATATCCACCCCAAAAATATGGTTATGAACCAACTCACGAAGCCTGACGTGGTCGACCGGACCATCGATGAGGGTCCAAAGGTGTCTGAGCTGCTGGAGCGCCTCGAGCAGAAACGCACCGGTGCCCGCCGCCGGGTCCAAGATCCGAAGCCTCTGTAGAGCTGCCCGCAGTCCATCTCGGGTGTCTAGGTCGACATTATCCGCCTCCCAAAGGGCAGACACACGATCCGAGGTCCAAGACGTCTCTTGTTGAATATGGTGCTCCAGACCGCGGCGCACCATGCCGTTGACCACGTCGACCGGGGTGTAGAAGCTGCCGGTTCTGGCCCGCGCATCTCCGTACATCAGCCCTTCGAACACCTTTCCGAGCATCTCGGGATCGATCGATGAGCTTTGATTTTCGGCCGGTGTTCCCAAATCAAAGTGGTAGCGCTCAAACAGCTCGTCGAGGACTCGATTCCAGACTTCGTCCGGCCAATCCAAGGCGAGGTGGCGTAACTCGACCGGCGTGGGGTCAAAGAGACCGCCGTTGAGGAATGGCACCTTTCCGAGTTCTTTGACCCGCTCTTCGCGGTCTTGAAGGGGCGTGTTCAACGCACCAAAAAACAGAGGTCGCAGTGAAGACCGGTAAAACGAGGAGTCTCGCGGCCGAGCCCGCCAGCTTCTCAGCAGGAATTTTGGGTCGTTATTGAGGGCGTTTCGAGACTGCAGAAAGTACATGAAGAGCAGTCGGAGCATCGTGCTCAGCGCGATGGAGTGACGCTCGGAATCTTCATCGGGACCCGCGCTCATCGTAGATTTGAGGAGATCGACGGCGTCGCGAAATCCGATGAAAAACGCCCGGGTAACCGCTTCTTGGTCGAGCACGTTTTCGAAATGCCGTCGCACGGCACGGCCGCGCTCGCGCTCATCAGGTGATACCAACTCCCGAATCGACAGACCCTCCAACTGCTGCAGACTCATTCGCTCCGGTTCATCACGCGCGATCACCATCCGGCGGACGTCGAAACCTCCGTCACTTCGACCACACCCCAACGTCACCACCACCCGATGCGCGCTGACCCACCAC
>JBFFMO010001069.1:0-2110 GCA_041554035.1 Allomicrovenator sp.
GACAACGTCCAGATGGGCGACGACACCCAGACCGGCGGCGGCACAGTCGTGATACAAGACACCACCGGAAATGTGCTCTTGGTAGGCTCACCGGCCCGCGTGGTTCGCTCGCGCTGACCTACATGGCCTCGATCTTCTTGAGTTTCACTTGAGGGCGAAAGCCTTTCCAATTTACTTCGCCCGCGTCCTGCCAGGGTTTTGCCCGTTGGGTACTCAGAAAATCCTTCTTCCAGACGGTTGGTAAATCGATCTTCTTCACACGCACCTCAAATCGAGCATCACGAAGTGAGACATCGTGTTCATGCGCCCAGAATGCCGTGAAGCGGTTGATTCCGTCGACAAGTTGGCGCTGATTGATGAAACCTGAATTGACCCTGAACGTCCATTTCACCCAATTCGCACCATAGATGTACAGATCTGGACTGCCGGACTCGTCGATGATCGGAAGCCAAGTCTCATGCCCGTCGGCATCCACATGAACCACCGCCACTATGTGGTTATATCCGCGATAATGAAAATCCATGAACACAGGATGCGGTGTGATGCCAAAGAGGCTGCGTGAGAGCCCCGAAAGACGATTCGATTCGTCATAGGCCAAGGTTCCCGGAACCAAACCAGCGGCCTTTCTGATCCCCATTAAGGGCGGCGACAATGAGGTTGAGTGAATTTGCAGAACTGAAAAGAAAAGCACCGATACAAAGAGCGCAGGGGCGTACCTGGCTAGGGGTTTGCGAACGACCGGGATCACCGGCGGCGCGGGGTCCGTTTCGGTTTTCCAACCCTCGTAGCTCTCGGCAATTGGGCTTCCAAGCACTTGAAAAAACGAGGAAAAAACAAGGCCCAACGGCAGCGCACGTCCCATGTCAGAAAAACACTCGGGCGCTGCTTTTCCTGCAAAAGTGACGTCCGCTGCGCCGTTCTGCGGAACGAAGGCCAGACGACCAAAGAGATCAAAGTGTTGGAAAAGCGCCCGGACTTTCAGATGGAGACGATTTTGCGGGTCAAACGTGACCTCCCCACCAGCGCTGGCCGTCTTTGCAAAGGGGGCCAGAATTTTTGGCCAGATCTTCGATGGCAAAAGAAGCGAATAGAGCGCCACAACACCCAGGGCAAACCAGGGGATTGGAAAACAAATCAGGATCCCGACATGAAGGCCGATCCCGATGACATAAAGCGGCAAACGCGCCCAGCGAAACCAAAAAATGAAGATAAAAACGAGCTCGAACACCAGAGTCAGATATCCCATCGGGAACATCAACCACTTCTGGTTTAACAGGAATTCAATATGCGCATGCGTCAGTTGTGGCAAAGACGCCGGATACCACATCCCCAAACCACTTCGCCAAATCGGTGAGGATAATTTGTAGAAAATAGAGTCCGAATACACCAACGCAATGCCCAAAAAGAGCGGCCAGGTATTCGCAAATTTCGAGACGCGAAACCCTTCTGGGTCGACTTCATTCGATAGATGAGACCAGCGGGAACGCAGATTATCCAACGACAAGCGGTTCTGTACCGGCAAGAACATCAAGAGGAAATTCAGCCCCATGAACGAATAAAACATGTGGTATTCGAACGACGAGATGGTCGCAAAAAACACCAATGAAAACGCATAATTCACCACGGTCGCTGCGCGAGTGAATAGCCCCAAAGTGATGAAAGGGATCACAGCCAACCACGCCCAAAGGGCGTAGGACAGGTCGAGCTCGTAAGGTACCAAGAAGGGCAGATTATCGAAGATCAAATGCCGGAAGTAGTACATCTGCAGCACTTCGCACCACAGGACCAAGGAAAATCCGATACGGAAAATCGCCAGGCCGGTGCCATCCACTGATTTTGCGACATGACGTTTAAATAATGAGTACATCGAATTTCCGATTATGGACGGGTGGCGAGCACTGCGTCGATGATTCGATCGTTCTCGTCTTGGGACATGTTGAAAAAGACCGGCAGTCGAACGAGTCGATCCGCGATATCCTCGGTCACCGGACATTGCCCCTCATACCCGCCAAACTTCTTACCCATCGGGGCAAGATGAAGGGGCTGGTAATGAAAAACCGATAGGATTTGTTTGGTCTTTAGCTCGTCAATAAATTCCGAGCGGGCTTCC
>JBFFMO010001070.1:0-2109 GCA_041554035.1 Allomicrovenator sp.
AGAGGACGAGGTTGGTGACGTTGGCCGTGCGTTGAACCGCCTTGCGCTGGATATTCGTACCCGCTTGGCGACCTCAGATTCTGGGATGAATCTGCTCGAACAACTCGTCGAGGATATCTACGCGCCCGTGGCTGTCTTGTCGGCAACTGACGCCATCGCTGTGAATGCCGCGTTTCGTCGTGCTGTTGAACACGACACCCGAGACGCCGAAGAAGTCCTGGCCGCAATCTTAAGAGCCCCTGCCTTTCTGAAGGCTCGCTCGCTTGCCGAATCACATACCGACGGCATTTGGTTTGAATTTGCCAAGGAACGCTTTGGCGTCGCCATGCGCATTTTTGCCTTGAAACAGGCCGGCCAGGAATCGTTGTCGGTTCTGCAATGCCATATCCCAGAAGGCTTCTTGACCCATTGGCACCCGAATGCGGATTCCGTTGCGGTGCTTGAGGTTTCGGGCTGTGTTGCCGATTCCATTCGGCGATGCGAAGCCGTCTATCCCGAGATCGTGATCACGGTGGAATCCGGTGAGGGACCGTTCAAAGCCGCTGACGTGGACCGTCGTTTGGACACGGCGCTGGATTTTGCCATCGACGCGGCGGCCGAGGAAGACCTGGAGGGCTTCCTGATCGAGATTCGGCAGACCGACACGACTGTGATCATTGTGCTCTGTCTGGCGTTGCCTGTGTGGATTGGAAAGCTTGCGAGCTCGATGGTCAGCCCCCTTGGCGGTGTGGTTGCCGATGATGGACATTCTCTGACGTTCACCGTGCCGAGGGCGTAATGGACGGTGTCAGACTTGAGCCTCAGGTTTTTGTTCGCGATCGTCGTTCGTTCGAGATTCGGCATTTTTTCGACTTGCCCGCCGCCGGCAACAAGTCGGCCTGGTCGGTCGACTACTACCTCTTTTTTACGCGAAGCATCGGAATCACCCCGGCAAATTGGGAGATCACCGACTTCTACCGCGCAACTCAGGTGTTGATGCGCCTGCAGAGCCATGGGCTTACGCTTCATCAGCTCGCAGACCTTACGAATGTTCATAACCCAGGTCATAAGCTCCTGAGTCAGGTGCCAAGTCTACTCAGCGCGGAGCCCGTCCAGGGTCAGGCCATGACCGCAATGGCTCAGTTATTTGGCGCCGAAATCGCCGACGGTCTCCAGGCAGAAATCAACGTCTTGCACCGACGCCTTAAGGACACGCCTGGCATGAGGGCACGAATCGAGCGCCTCTGCGTGGGCACCGAAGAAGCGCTTAATGCCGTCACGAGCCTGCGCCGTGCCGTCGAGCCCTACCGGTCGGTTTCGCATCCTGATTTGATGCCGACCCTGGTATTTGCCGAAGAATTCCTGATGGCGCTCGTGGACGAGCGATTCTCGGAGCTCGCCCTGAAGATCGCCGAAGAGCCGCTGCTTTTTGATGGCCGTGGTCATGCGCTTCAACTTCAGCTTCGCCTGGCCGAGACCCTGCGCCGACTGCACGAAAAACGACGGAGTTTCGGTTTTGTGACTCCCGGGCGACATGCAGGCGAACAATACGGCTACCGGTTGAGCCTCCTGAAAAAGGAGCTGCAGAAATCCCTCTATTTGGACATGCGTGCATCGGCAAAGGACCCCTTTGTCGCCAACAGCGCGGCGATGGTGGCAGCCGGCCTCGCGGCCACTTGGGCCACGATCGCACAGGTTCCGCTTCTGACGGGCACGATCAACTCGACTCGCGGCGCCCTTTTTGTCGCGCTGGCGGTGGGCGCCTATGTGCTCAAGGACCGCATCAAAGACCACGTCAAACAACGTCTCTTGAAGCGCTGGCTGAAGTGGGATCATAACGTGAGTCTGGGCGACCATCTCTTTCATTTGATGGGGCTTGGTCAGGTGACTGGCCGTGCCATGGAGAAAGCCGTGTGGGCAGGAATCAAAGACGTGCCCAAAGATATCGTTCGGCTCCGGCGTGCGGCGCGGACAGTTCGCGGTTCGTCGACCGAGCTTGAAAACGTGTTGCATTACCGCCGCAGGATCGAACTCAACGGGATCGAGACCGAGTCATTTGACTCGCAGTTTGGCATCCAAGAACTCGTCCGAATTTCGCTCAACGACGTAATAACGCGCCTCGACGATCAT
>JBFFMO010001071.1:0-2108 GCA_041554035.1 Allomicrovenator sp.
ATTACGGAAGCCGTCTTTTGTACATGCCGCGTTGGTCCGCCGCCGAACTCAGCAATGGCGAAGTCGACCTTCTGAACGCTTACATCTCGGCCCTCTAAAACGGGCATTTTTCTATCAAATGTACGATTACGAATTTGAGGCATCATGCGTAAATGCGCTGTGTTTCTTGTCCTCTCTCTGGCTGCTTGTGGGTCCGATGCGACCTCCGAAGAGCCCATCATTATTTTGAATAATGGTACTTTCGACAACACGTCGACGAACAACACGTCCACCAATGGCGCGACGAACAACGCGACGACGAACAACGCGTCGACGAATAATTCGACCAATAATGCTGCCCTGGACGGCGCAGAGTTGTTTCGAATCTATTGTTCCGTGTGTCACGGCCCAGAGGGGGTTGGCGGCACGATTTGGTCTGGCAACATCCAAGGCTACGAGCCGATTCATGACATCGTGAAAAATGGGCGAGGAAACATGGCTCCTTTGGCCGTCACTGACGCTGAGTCTGATGCGATTCAGGAATACCTGAATAGTTTTGGAGTCGACGTCAGCGCGCTCTCAGGAATCGAGACCTTCGCCAACCAGTGTGCGAGCTGCCATGGCCCTGAAGGACAGGGCACGGATAAAGGGCCCATCATTCAGTTCACTTTTCCTGCGTACGGCAAATGGGTGACCCGTAATGGTCGTACAGGCATCGGTTATCCGGGGCCGATGACGGCGTATCCGACCACACGCGTGACCGACGTCCAGCTCGATGAGATCGTGGATTTCCTTCACGCACAGACTCGCCCCACCTCCGGCCAAGACCTTCACGATACATTCTGCGGAAATTGCCACGGAGTCGACGGCGCAAATGGCCCGGCTGCACGCAGTCTGGGGGGATTTGGCTCAAGTCTTTCGGACGTACGCCGCGGCCATAGCGGGACCAATTACGGAAGCCGCCGTAACTACATGCCAGCTTGGTCCACCACAGAACTCACCAACGCTGAAGTGGTGGCGATCGACGTCTATCGAACCGGCATCTAGTAGCCGGCCGAATACCACTTCCACATTTCGTTCAGACCGGCCTCAAGCGTCGTGCTCGGTGAATAACCGAGTTCGGCGCCGGCACGTGTAAGATCCGCGTTGGTCAGCGAAACGTCGCCGGGTTGCATCGGAAACGTCTCGATCTGAGGCGTTTTGCCAACCGCCTGGCCAATGGCCGCCACCATTTCATCAAGTCGAACCACGCGGTCGCCGCCAAGGTTCCAAATTCGATAGCCCTCGATGCGATCGAGCGCCGCCACCACTCCCGTCACGATATCTTCGATATACGTGTAGTCGCGTGCTGTGCTGCCGTCTCCGAACATGGGGATGGGACGGTCATGCACCATCAGGTCCATGAATTTATGCATCGCCATTTCGGGTCGCTGACGCGGGCCGTAAACCGTGAAAAATCGCAGGCACGCAAGGTTTCCGCCATGCAAATGGTGGTGGGTCTTGGCCAGTATTTCCAACGAACGTTTGCTTGCCGCGTAAGGGCTCACCGGATTGTCCACCGGGTCAGTTTCAGCGAAGGGGACCTTGGTGTTCCCCCCATAAACACTGGAGCTTGAGGCCAGCACAAAATGATTTATGCCATGCGACCGACTCAACTCCAGGAGTCGGGACGTCGCAGTGACATTGATATCAAAATAGAGTGGGGCCTTTTCGATCGATGGGCGCACGCCAGCAACAGCGGCAAGGTGAATCACCGAGTCGATGGGCCGCGAATCGAAGATGTCTTCCATCTTGTTTCGGTCACGGATATCAGCCTCGTGGAAGTCAAACGATCCGAACGTCCTCGCCCAGGCCAGATTTTTTTCTTTTCGGGCTCGGTCATAAAGTGTCGGCTCAAAACAATCCACGACGGTGACTCGCCGTCCTTCCTGCAGCAGCCGCACCAGCGTGGCCGAACCAATGAATCCGGCACCACCGGTCAGGAGAATTTCACTTTTCACGCTAACCCCTCGTCAATCAGACAGAAGACTCCTCTACACCAACCGAGCGGCGCGGGCTATGATGGGCGCAACTTGAGGACGAGTCCACAGATGCCCAGCCTTGCAGAAGTAAACGATCGAATCACTAAT
>JBFFMO010001072.1:0-2106 GCA_041554035.1 Allomicrovenator sp.
CCGGCGCATGTCCTTGTCTTTGGACGCTCCAACGACAAATGCACCCACTTCATGGGATTCGAGCCTTCCAAAGAGTTGTCTTGCACCGGCAGGGTTATGCGCGGCGTCCAGAATCCAAGGTCCTTTCAACCCTACGATCTGGGTGGTCAGGAAATGCATTCGGCCTGGCCACAAGGTCGCAGCCAGCCCATGGGCGGCCTTTTCAGCATCAAACGTCTCCCCCAAATACATCTTGGCAGCCTGGAGGGCGGTGGCCCTATGACGGCTCTGAATGCTGGTTTCATCGACGTCAAAATCGACTCCGGCAACGCTCGCCTGAGGCGCACGCGTCCGCAGCACAGCAAGCGCTTCGGCGTGGTCTTGTGCACCAATCACGGCAGGGACATCCCGTCGAAAAAGAGCGGCCTTTTCGCCAGCGACAGCCTCGATGGTCGTTCCCAGATACTGTTCATGGTCCATGTCGATGCAGGTGACTATGGTGAGCGCCGGCTCAATCGTGTTCACGGCGTCCAAACGCCCCCCAAGCCCGACTTCCCAAACCACGACATCGACCTCGAGTTCCGCGAACATCTTCGCGCCCATCAGCGTCGTGAGTTCAAAAAAGGTCAGTATTGGGTCGGAGTCAGGTCGCCCATAAGTCTTGAGAAGTGGCTTTCCGGTGCGTAATACCAAATCGCGGGACACTGGAGCCCCGTTCACCCGAAAACGCTCGCGCACTTCGATCAAGTGTGGACTGGTGTAGAGTCCAACACGCAGCCCATGTGACTGCAGAATGCTCGAGAGCATGGCACACGTGCTGCCTTTGCCGTTGGTACCGCCAACAATGATGGCAGGCGCACAACGCTCAGGGTGTCCTTCAAGAGAAAAGGCCCGACGCATGTTGTCGAGCCCTAGCTTGATGGCAAAAAGATTTTGGTCGTAGAGGCGCGTAGAAAAAGCGCGCCATGGATCGGCCATAATAGGCTCAGGCGTTGCGGTACTCGAAATGATCGTGAAGTTCCAAGTATCGAATATTTCGGTCAAGGGCCGATTCGTCTGTGACGGTCAGCACGCCTTTCTTGTCGATGGTCACGAGCTCGTCGCGAATCAACTCGCCAAGCAATTTCTTCACTTCGCCGAACTCGATGCCCAAAACGTCGGGCAAGTTGTCGGGAACAGCCGTTGGCTTACGACCGGCGTTCAGCCACTCGGCGCGCAGCTGATGAAGCATGCGGGCCTTGGTCTTGCGAAGGGCGTAATTTGTAATCCTGAACTGCGCTTCGGTAAGTCGTTTCGCCATCTTCTTCATCATGCGAATCGAGATGTCGGCGTTGCTGCGCAGCATGTTTTCGAATTGTGCGGCGTCGATTTGAATCACGGTCGCGTCATGCATCACCGTTGCAGTCGTTGGGCGAGCTTGCTCGCTCAACAACGCAATCTCGCCACAGAAATCTCCTGCTGCGAGTTCTTCGATGACGATCTCCGTGTCAAAAACGCGCTTTGTCATGCGCACCCGACCAGATTTGATGACGTACATCTTGTTCCCGGTCTCGCCCTCTCTAAAGAGAACGGTACCAGCGGGACACTGAGTCACGCCCTTTTCTTCCTTCGCTTTCGTCGCCAAGTCGAACCTCGCTTCAAACTCAAGAACCTAGTTCTGACGGCTCACCAATCACGTGTGATTGCGCGAGGCGCCGCCGCATAGTGGCACAAATAACCCGTCAGATGGAACAACGGAAATACCGTATCTTCACGAACATTGCGTCTTACCAATCTGGGGATGCGTCATTCTAGCTCGGAATCGTGAAAATGCGCCAGTCCTTATCGCTGCGAGTGCCCGGCTCTCCTCGAATTTGACACATCTAACGGCTCGAGTCTGGAACAGGTTCAAGAGCATAAACCTTCACGTCGACTCCGTGGGACATGATCGCGTGCACTGGCGCCCTACCCTGCGTCTCAAAACCAGCCAGATGAAGTGATCCCTCGTGGTGAATCTCATAGATCGCTTCATGCGTTGGATACGGGGAGTGATGAACCTGCCCCGAGAATAGCCGGTCAGCCTTTGGGTCATAGGAAAAGAGTCGATATCTCTCCAACAAGAAAAACTCCAGAGACCCAGGTTCAGAC
>JBFFMO010001073.1:0-2105 GCA_041554035.1 Allomicrovenator sp.
GTCTTGGCTGAGATATTCGTGAGCGAGCTCTCGATCCTTACGTGACGCGCACCAGGCTCCAAGATGTATCGGGTCGCAAACTCCAGTTGGGGCTCTCCATCCGAAGTCGCCGGGACACCGCGAACGAGGTCTGGGAACTTCACATCGTAGCTGTTCAGCATGATTTGGTTCAGGTAGCGCAACATGGTGATGAACTCACCACCACGGCCCTTCACCTCGACGATCGCGGCCTTTCCATCCTTTCCGTCGTTGATCACGGTGATGGCCTCGGGCGCCATCATCTCAAGGAAAAACACGGGGAAAAGCTCTCCGAACGTGTCTCGCCCCGATCCTCCCAGGCCATTGCCCTGGTTATCAAAACGACGCAGGTCGGCATCGATGAGCGAGCCCCCAAAGAGGCCCGATCCACGGTTGAATGTAAGGTCCTGAACGACGATTCGAACCTGGTCGTTTTCAAGCAGGTAGTCGCCGACCTCACCCAGAGCCGTAGGTCCGCCCACAAGCTGTGTGCGGTCGTTGACCCGCTGAGCGTTGGAGCGGGCATCGTTTTTTGAATCGCATGACCCAAGGGCCAAAACTGCGCCGAGGGAGAGTGCCACCAGGCATGCATTCTTTAGGACGTTCATTTTCTCACCACGACAGCTGAAGCATCGCATCAAAGCGGTTGTTATCAAGTGCCACAGCCTCCCCTTCGGCCGTGATGGTGTAGTTTACCATCACTCGAATCGGGTATCGAGGATTGTAGTTCAGGCCCAGCGTGTAGAAGGTCCGCTCGTCGGCATCGAATAAAAGGTCACTCGATTGTCCCGACGTCGAAGACGAGGGATCGAGGAATGCGTAACGAAAGGTGGGCTGGAACCCGAAGAAGGGTTCCTGATAGGCAATCGAGGCCTGATAGGCCATCGCTGTGACCTCGGGCTCAATCGCGATGCCGTTATATGTGAAGGTTGTCTGCGTAATGCTGCCGAGCACCATAACGCCGGCGGCTTTGAGCGTGAGGTCGGCCGTCCAGCCGAACACATCACGGTCAATCTGGTCTGCAGCCTCGGGCTGCAATGTCTCTGAGTTCACATATCCAGCGCCGCCGATCCTGACCATCTCGTCATAATGCGCTTCGAGACGGCCATAATAGGCCAGCTTCGAATTGTCGTTTTGGCTCAAGAGCGCGCTGCTGCCATTGGTGGCCGCCACGGCGTATCGAACACCAACGCCATCCTTCTGATTGAAGTAAATCGTGTCTGAGTCAATCATGACGCCGGCTTCACGGTCTCTTGAGAGTCCGTCGACGTTGTAGCCATCACTTCCAGAAACGCCCTGGCTGCCCACCGAGTTGTCCACGAAAAGCTGGGCGGCTCGCGAATATTGTTCCTCGGCGTCAAAGGGCGGTTTGAATTGGCCAGCCGTGATGCGAATTTGTGAAATGGGCTTCCACCATAAGATCGCGTCTTTTAGCCGGGCCTCGATCTCGGAGACCGGTCGGGTCGCATCCGAAACATTACGGTCGACTGCGCCGTCGATCTGGAACCGAAAACCGAGCGACTTGCGCATGTCTCCGTCGAGGGTCAGCCGTGCATTTGCCAGCATGAAACCATCGTTTCTTCCGTAGATATCCGTATCTGGGTCGTCTTGGACGGAGCTGAAAACGGTTCGGATATATCCGCCGATCTTCAGACGCCATTGGTAGCGTTTCTCGAATTCTTCGAGGTTTGAGTTCCAGGCATTTGTCACGTCGGTGGTTTGCGACGTTTCGAGGGTCGGGTTGGGCAGGGCGGGCACGAGGTCGGCCGCAGTGGCATCGACCTCAGCCTTCGTCATCACCTGGGGTTCCGCGTACTCGACCGGAGCAGCAGTCTCCTGGGGAGTCTCTGCGACAACGGCTTCCGGTTGCACGGGAGCTGGAGACTCGGGTTCTGCGTCCTGAGCGTATGCACTTCCGGCGAGCGAAAGAATGGCGAAGGAAGCGAGCGCTTGGTGTCGAATGCGCGTCATCGTCGGACCTCTTGGGGCATGTTGAACATGCCAAGCGGTATACACGAGAGCACCAGAGCCGAAAAGCAGCGACGAATTTAGGGAAAAAAAAAGCTCAGCCTCAAAGTGGCCAGCAC
>JBFFMO010001074.1:0-2103 GCA_041554035.1 Allomicrovenator sp.
TCAATCTGATGTTCTTTTCGAACGCGAACTCGTGCCATCGCCATGAGTGTCAAGAAGTCCAACGCCGTAGCGTTGTCTTCGTTGATGAAAAAGTTGCCATGAAGCTCGCTGACACGCGCGCCCCCCACGGCCATACCTTTAAGGCCAACAGCCTCGATCAGGCGACCCGCATAATCCCCAGGAGGGTTCGCAAAGGTGCTGCCGACACTGGCAAGCCGATAGGGTTGAGTGAGGTTTCTGCGGTCTTTGTCGGCGCGAACTCGAAGCGCTGCGGCCTCGACGTCACCCTGCTCCACGCGAAGTCGCGCGGAGGCCACCACAACGCCCGTATCAAGGCATGCGTGTCGGTAACTCATTTGTAATTCTTCGCGAGACATCGTGCGCACCATCCGTGGTTGCGTGGGGTCGATAACTTCAATGTCGACCAATATTGCCGAGAGCTCTTTGGCTTGGGTGCCAGCGTTCATCACCACTGCGCCGCCAAGTGTTCCAGGAATCAAGGCCAGAAATTCCATTCCGACCCAACCCTCTTTGAACATGGCTCGAACCAAATGAGCATTGATGGCGCCGCCTCCGACGCTCAACACTCCATCGTCGACTCGCCAACTTGCGAGCTCACCGGCCAGTCTCAAAACAAGTCCGTCGATTCCATCATCGGAAAACAACGTGTTGCTGCCGAGGCCCACCACAGTGTGATGAATTCCCGACTCTCGAGCGGCCAAGAGCAGCTCCACCAACTCAGATGATGTGTTCGGCTCTGCCCAAAGAGCAGCCGGACCACCAATTCGAAGTGATGAATGCTTCGACAACGGTTCCTCGAATCGAATCCTCTCCCCCATTCGATCCACAAATTGCGAATAGAATTTCGAGATTCGCTCCGATTTTTCTAGTGATTGAAACACCCTTCTCTCAGGTGAAATTAGGATACAAAATCCACAGAGCACCGCAACTGTGGCGGCCAAACCATACTTACCAAGACCAACGCCCCACGCGCCGCAGCGTCACGGGAAAACCGCCGCGCACCTAAAGAAAGACTTCAATAAAAAGGGCGAAACCTCATGTCGAATCTCAGGCAAAACAGCTTCTTTTTTTTGCTTCCTTCTCAAGGGCATTCCCTAAAGAATCACTTTATCCAATCCAGCAATTCCGTTGCAATCGTTATCGCGGCGTCAGGATGGCCAAGCCGTTGGGCCTGAGCCGACAAGTTCCCCAACGAAACTGGATTTCGCACCAGCCCCTCCACAAGCCTCGCCATTCTGGCCGAGGAAATCTCGTCGTCTGGAATCATCATACCGCCTCCCTTCTCGACAATCTCGAGCGCGTTGGCGACCTGATGTCCATCGGAGGTCGGAAGCGGAACGTAAATGGCTGGAATGCCCAAGGCCGTGACCTCGGCAATCGTGCTCATGCCGGCACGGCAAATCAGCAAATCACACCATGCATAGGCTTCGGCCATATCGTCGATAAACTCGGTGAGCTCGAACTTGCCCTCATAACCTTCGTAGGCTTGCTCAGCCATGGCCATGCGACCGCGACCCGTTTGGTGCCGGACACTGACCACATCGCGAGTCTCGCTTGAAAGCTGCGAAAGGGCTTTGGGTACGCCCATATTCAGGTTTTGAGACCCGCCGCTCCCGCCAATCACCAGAATATTGAGCCGGTCGACCGGCACTTCGTAATGAACCGACGCAACACGGTCGCGGATGGACTTGCGAATCGGATTGCCCACGGCACGGCAATCGACGCGTGGAAAATACTCCGAGGTACTTTCAAACGAGAGATAGGCTCGGTCGACAAATTTCCCGAGCCATCGATTCGTCAGCCCTGGCACGGCGTTTTGCTCAAGCAGTGCGGTCTTTTTACCGCTCATCGCAGCCAAAGCGGTCATGGGACCCGCTGCATATCCGCCCACGGCCACGACGACATCGGGCTTCAATTGCGCGATGAATTGAAGCGCTTTGACGCCGGACCACGGCAAGCTTGATGCGCCTTTTAGCGCGCCAATGGCTCCGCCGGAGCGAAGTGGATGCACTGGGAGCAATTTGAGGTCGAACCCAAGCTCAGGAATCACCCGAGCCTCGATTCCTCGCTGAGCCCCCACGA
>JBFFMO010001075.1:0-2100 GCA_041554035.1 Allomicrovenator sp.
GTATCCACGCATTGCCCGTTACACAGCTCCAGACCCGGACGACAAACGCACGCTCCGGCCACACATGCCTCAGAATTTCCACATTGGTTTCCGCAGGTCCCGCAATTATTGGGGTCGTTTTGAACGTCGCGGCAGGTGTCATTTTGCCCACAGGCCATCATCCCCGCAGCGCAGCCGCAGACTCCCGATCCACAAGTGCCAAAATCCCGGTCGCAATCGTTGCCGCATGCTCCACAATTGGTGGGGTCGGTCGCGAGGCTGACACACGAGTTCCCACAAATGACCTGGCCCTGAAATGGGCACGAACACGCGCCCGAGGTGCATGACGCGACATCAGGGCAATCCCGTCCGCACGCTCCACAATTCTGTGGGTCCTGTGCCGGATTCACGCACGTTCCGAAACAGGCGATTTCACCCGCGCCCTGACACGAGAGCGGCTGACAAACGCCGGTGACACAGGCTTCTCCCTGTGCACAGCGATTATTGCACCCGCCACAATTTGCGAAGTCTGAGGTCGGATCGACACACGAGTCACCACAGATGATTTCGCCAATCGGACACGCACAATTTCCAGAAGTGCACGCCGCAGTCGCCGGGCATTCATTGCCACAGGCGCCACAATTTGCCGCATCGGCTGAGGGGTCAACGCAGGTGCCAAAACAGGCGATTTGGTTGGCCGGACAGGTGAGGGGCTGACAATTTCCCGAGACGCATTGTTCATTGACGTTGCAGTCATTTCGACACGCGCCACAATTCTGAAAATCCGCCGAAAGATCCGAACAGGAATTTCCACAATTCACCAGAGCAGCTGGGCAGGCGCATGCGCCGTTTGTGCACGTCGCGTCCGTAGGACAGTCGTTTCGGCATGCGCCGCAATGCAATGCATCTGTGGTGAGGTCGGCACACGTGTCTCCGCAATCGGTAGTCCCTGTTGGGCAGGAACACGCGCCGGACTCACAGATGCCTCCCATGGGACACGCTGTGCCACAGGATCCGCAATGATTGGGGTCCAAAGAAGCGTCGACACATGCTCCATCACACAAGATCTGCGAAGCAGCACACTCACACACGCCAGCAACGCAGGCACCCAAGCCACACGAAGTGCCACAGGCTCCACAATTGAGGGCGTCGCTCGTCAAGTCTGAGCAAACGCCGTCACAGACTTCGTTGGGGGTGTCGCACGCGAGCAAATCCGCAGACGCGTCATTGGTCGACGTGTTTCCGACGTCAGAGCCCTGGTCGTTGATCAAGCCGGCGTCCGGATTGGTCTTTGGTGCCGAGCTTTCATCGCCGCAGGAGCCGCACGATGCAAGAATGAGCGCGACGAACATCATCGCGCTTCGCATTAAAAGTAACGTTCGATGACCCATGAGGAACTCCGGGGAAAAAACAGATTAATAAGTGAACTATTTTGGTGAACTGAATTTTCTCGATCGTGACACAAGACCCACCCGCCATCCACAGTTCTCAAGCCGGTTGTGTGTACCGGCGGTACACAAGAAGCGTTGCCGGTTCATTGATAAGTTCTGCGATTAGGGGATGATTTGATCATCGTCTCAATGAGGTATCCCCATGATTGCAATTAAACTTTCCAGAACTATTTTGTTTACCGCTTTGGCTTTCAGCGTCACGCACCTGGGGTGCGGCGACGACGCTACGAGTTCGAAAGCCAATAATACGACGGTCAATAATACAGCCGCGAACAACACCGCGGTGAACAACACTTCCCAAACCAACGGAGGCGGAGTCGTTGTCGAAGCAAGCTGCCCTGCGGGCGTTTGCTCGTGCCCAACAGGTTTGGTGTTGTGTGGAACGCTTTGCGTGGACGTCTCCAAGAACACCGACCATTGCGGAAGTTGTGAGAGCAGCTGCCGAGGAGACGCCTCGATCTGTGTCTCAGGGCAATGCGCCTGCGGAGCCGGAGCCGTGCAATGTGGAAACACATGCACGGACCTTTCAACTGACGCCAACAACTGCGGGGATTGCGGAAATGACTGCAATAATAACGAAACCTGCGTTTCGGGCGTTTGCGAGGCCCTGATGTGCGACCCGGGCTTGGTGGCATGCCGCAATGGTTGCGTGGATCTTTCGATCGACACA
>JBFFMO010001076.1:0-2098 GCA_041554035.1 Allomicrovenator sp.
ATGGGCGCGCTTCCGGACTGAAATCAGACGCGTAGTGCTTCTTCGATTCTAGTTTTCAGGGGGCCGCTTGCGTGTTGAAGCTCGCGCTCCAACGTGGCCCGAGCGTGTTCGACCTCGTGGCCTCGCTGCAGGTGTATCAACGCCAGCTGCGCCTGCACCGAGTGTCGATAGGGCGAGCCTTTGCGAAGAATCTTGTACATTTCTTCGGCCTCTTCGTACTTCCCAAGCTCGTATTTGATATTGGCGAGGTTGAAGTAGAGCCGGTCTCGCGCGAGCACGGGCGTCAGGTCGATCACGCGTTCGAGCGTTTGTTCAGCCTCACGGAATTTCTCCATGCCGGTGTAGATCAACGAGAGTTTGTTGAGCATTTCCACGCGTGGCCCGAATTTTCGCAGCAGCCAATTGGCGCGGTAAAGAGCCAGCAACCCCTTGAAGTCACGCTGCTGAAATTGGCGCGCAAATTCGGATTCGAACTTTTTCCATTTTCGGCGAAGCAGCCACGGCCAGGCCAGATAGTACGCGGGCATCCACAGCACAAAGACGGCCAAGACCTTGATCGAGACCTTGAAATAGAAGGTCAGGACAAACATGACCAACAAGGAGAGCGGGATGAGGCCGCGTCGCCAGTCGATTTGTAGCTTACCGTGTGTCATTGTGCGTGGTCTTAGGATGCGAGACGGCGGCCAGTGTAACGTGCGATTCATAGAAATACCAAGGCAGGCAGCATGGGATTGACGTGGCGCGTTTGCGCCGGCTCAGGTGGACGACCCGGAAGCGCTTTCTTGGTCGAAAGCGACCAGGCATGTGTGTTGGTCGACGCTGGGTGTGACGCTGAAGTGATCGACGTGCGGCCCGACGCTTTGGTCCTCACCCATGCCCATAACGACCATATCCGTGGATTGGCGGGCATCATCGAGCGATACCCTGGCCTGGCCGTGTATTCGACGGATGCGACAAGATCGTCTTTGCGGCGCGTTCTCAAGGGAGGACTCACAGAAGGAAGGGCCAACGCCATTTCGGACACCGTGATTGCCCGAAAGTTCCAATCAAGTTTTGAAATCGGAGATCTTTCCGTTCGGCTTCGTCGGGCGGGCCATATTGCTGGCGCAGCCATGGTCGAGGTTTCTCGCGAGGGGCAGCGCGTCGTCGTGACCGGCGATTTTTCGCGGCATGCGATTCCAGGTGTGGCCGAAGGCGCGGATTTTGCGGGTCTTCATGGTGGAACGCTCTTGATGGAGTGTTCGGTCGCTCAGATCAAGTCGTTGGATGCATGGAAGCTCGAGGACGTTCCGGCGCAACTGGAAGAGCCTGGGCTCTATATTTGTGGCGCGCTGGGCGAGGCTTCGGCGCTTTGTTCGTTGGCCGAATTTGAGATCCACGAAAATCTGTCGGGTTTTGTGGAGGGCCCTCGGACGTTAACGACCTCGGAGGCCATCTTACGACTGGCTCAAGGCGGCCGAGTGCTGGTGGCGGGCAAAGAGCTCAGCCCTGGCAGCGCTTCCTGGCAGCTGGCTGCGAGCTTGCTTGGAGATAAGAGCGCCCAGATTGCGTTTGTGAATCGGCCTCCACGGCGAAGCGTGGGCGACGAACTGCTTTTTGCGCCGAGTAGAACAAGACTTCGCGCCTTTGGCGTGACTCGAAAGCGATGCCGCACGCGAAGCATCGAGCTGCCCCTGCACACGCCGTTATCCGGCCTGCTCGACACCGTGCGGGAATGCCGTCCAGCCGAGGTTGGGTTGGTCCATAATCAAGATGACATCCTCTATTCGGTTTGCCGGAAAGTTAAGCGTCTGGGGGTTCAAGCCCTTGTCCCCGCACTTGATCACCGCTATCCCGCGGCAAAGCAGGTTGATACCCCGGGCGAGCCGGGGTAGAAAATTCGCCAGACCACACGCGCCGAGGGCTCATGGCCAGCAAATTCGACCTTTCGAAGTTCACCAAACCTGCACGAAAGCATTTGGAGCGAGCGCAAACGCTTGCCCAGAAGCTGAATCACCAGCACGTCGAGATTGAGCACGTCGGGCTCGCGATGTTGGAAGAAGACGAAGGGCTGGCGACAGCCACGCTGCAGAAAATCGGGCTCGACACCAAAAGTCTG
>JBFFMO010001077.1:0-2097 GCA_041554035.1 Allomicrovenator sp.
CCAACCCCAGTGCGCAAGCGCTTGAAGCCGTAACGTTGGCCCTTGAAAACCTGCAGCCAGATTGGCCGGAACTTGACGATACGTTCTTAGGGCTGGCGATTTTGGGGGATTCCTTTCGCCTGCTGAGCAGCGAGGAGCTGTCCTTTGGATGCACGTGTTCGGAGTCGAGCGTGGAGCGCGCGATGGTCGCGGCCGGTAAAGATGAAGTCGACGATATGATTCAGGCCGGTGAGCCGATCGAGGTCGTGTGCGAGTTTTGCCGCACCAAGTACGTTCTATCGATCGAAGATCTCACGAAAGTTTCGAATTCGTTCTAATCAAAAGCCTTTCGGGATCGCCATTCAGATGGACACGCCTGAAGACATCCTTTCTGTCGACGCCAGCGTGTTTGAGCGGCTTGGGCATCAGGCGCAAGTGCTTCGTCTGGCTTGGGATGCTCAGCTCGTGAATCGGCAGGACCTCATCGGTTGGGCTGATTCTTGGCTTCCGCGTGAAGCCACAACCCACGAACTCGGTGTTCTTGCCGACCTGGCAGTGCCCACTTGGGCCGAGGGTGACGACGTAAGGGATCTTCTTGATGAGATCGCCTTCCACTGCACCAACGTTCACGTCTTGGCTTTCGTGGGAGTCGTTGCGCATGCCCATACATCCGGACGCATCTCGGAAGGCGATGCAGCGCGCAGGTTGTACTATCTCGCAATCGCAAACGACATTTTGTAAGAGTTTTTCAGCTTCTGGGACGAATTCGACCTCGCTCGAGATCAATTCATAGGAGACCTAGAGGAAGTTCGCTCTCGGTTCGAAGTGTGTTTAACGAAGTACGCAAGACTGGCGGACTGGCTCCAATTTATGAGCGTGTGATGATTGGCCTCCTTGGATTGGCATGAAGTGAGTGTTGCCTATGCGAGCCATGCCGAACCAAGTAATGTGCACCGCTGGAAAACCTGAGATAAGTCGCTGAGTCGTTTTAAGGAGTAGGCCCATGACATCGAATTCCATTCCCATTGTAGATCTCGCAGACCTTTCGAGCTCGAATCTTGAGCGGCAGCATCGCGCGGTCGAATCGATCGTCGAGGGATTTGGCCACTATGGCTTGGTCTATATCCGGAACCATGGAATCGAAGATGCGGACCTAACAGGCTTCTACGATGCGTTTCGCGAATTCGTGGGTCGGCCGCTCGACGAAAAACAGAAGATGTCCAAACCGCATATTTGGTATCAGCGCGGATGGACTCCACCCGAGACCGAACAGGCTGTGGTCGCGGGCGGCCAGCCGGATTTCAAAGAATGTTATTTCATGGCCCCCGAGCCTCTCGACCCCATTGCGGCGCTTGAATACCCAGAAATTTATGCCGAAAACGTTTGGCCGGACGATGCTCCCGTTTTTCGGTCGAAATACGAACTCATCGCTCACCAAATGCACGAAATTGGCCTCGCGCTTTTGCGCGGTGCTGCCCGCGCACTCGGATTGGAGCCCTATCGTTTTGAGGCCGCAGTTTATGGTGGACCCCACGTGACCCGCGCGCTGAATTACCTGCCGCTGCGACCAGATCAGGTGAACACCGGCATCCTATGGGGTGAAGAGCACTCGGATTTCAACTTGTTGACGCTGCTTCCGGGCGGTCGATTCTTGGACCCGGACTCCAACTACTGCGGAAAACCGGACGAACAAAGCGGCTTGTATCTGCGAACCCGACCGAGTGCCGAGAACCCCAAGGGTTCAATGGTTGCGGGCTCGGCTCCAGCGGGCTGCATTGTGGCTCAGGTCGGTCAGGAACTTGAGATCCTCACCGCGGGCCGATTTCTGGCCACGCCCCATGTCATCAAAGCACCAGGGGCCCCCGGTTATTCACGCGTTGCGATGGCTCATTTCATTCACCTTCATGCGCACCAACTGCTCTCACCGCTGCCTCCATTCAGAAGTGATGAGTCGGTAAAAGCCTACAGTCCTCCTGTGTTGGCAGGAACTTACGGGACCAAGACTTTGGTGGATATTGGATTGGCGCCGGTGGCTGCCTTGCAGCAACTCGGCTATCGTCATTACGATCGATTGGGCGATATCCGGAAGCAAGAGGGCACTTCGACACCATGACTGCG
>JBFFMO010001078.1:0-2094 GCA_041554035.1 Allomicrovenator sp.
CAAGATGACGGGCAATTTCGAGATGGTCGATCGCGGTGACGAATTTGCGCAGCTCGCGATTCAGGGACCGCTCGCTGTCGAAGTTGTGCAGGCCATCACCGATATCGACGCCGCCGCGATCTCTTATTATCACGCTGCAAATGGCAAAGTGGCGGGGATTGATTGCCTCGTGTCGCGTACCGGTTACACCGGTGAAGACGGATTTGAGATCTACATCCCGGTCGCAGGTGCCAAGGCCGTTTTTGAAGGTCTGATGGAAGCCGGCACGCCCGCCGGAATGCAGCTTTGTGGTCTTGGATGCCGAGATACCTTGCGGCTTGAATCAAAGTTTTTGCTCTACGGCAACGACATGAACGACGACACCAATCCGCTCGAAGCTGGCCTGGGTTGGGTCACAAAGCTTGACCGCGCCACCGACTTTGTTGGGAAATCCGCGATTCAGGCCATCAAAAAAGCGGGGGTTACGCGTCGCCTGCGGGGCCTAATTCTGCAGGACCGCGGCGTGATTCGACACGACTACCCCATTTTTGTGGGCGACAAAGAAGCCGGCATTGTGACAAGTGGTGGCTACTCGCCAACGCTCGAACAGAGCATTGGCCTTGGATATATCGCCGTTGAGCATTGTGATGCTGAACGCGTCGACATCGAAATTCGCGGCCGACGTTTATCGGCAACAACGACTAAGAAGCCATTTTACAAGAGGAAAGACTGATGCAGATCCCAGCAGACCTGAAGTACACCAAGGATCACGAATGGGTTCGCGACGAGGGAGACGGCGTCGTGACCATCGGAATCACCCATTTTGCCCAAGAGGCACTTGGTGACATTGTTTACGTTGAGCTGCCTGCGCCGGGCACCGCAGTTGAAGCCCATGGCGAATGCTGTGTCGTTGAGAGTGTGAAGGCCGTTTCAGACGTCTATTCCCCGGTCACCGGTGAAGTTCTGGAAACCAACGATGCACTGGATGGCAGTCCAGACCTGGTGAACGAGACCCCGTACACCGACGGTTGGATGATGAAGATCAAGCTTTCCGATGTTGCGGAGCTTGATGGCCTGCTTGACGCTGAAGGCTATCAGATTTTCCTGACGCCATGAGGCTGTGGGCGCGTCCAGCGCTCCAGGTCAGGCCCATAGATTCTTGGCGCCTGCCGCAATTCCTCGATGCTCCCAGAACCGGTCAACAAACATGTTGTTTGTAGCGCATCGATCGTGGTTCGAGCGAAAGCCGCTGCTTGCTCGGTGCCACCCTCATGGGCGGCTTTCAACCAGGGCAGGGCCATGCCGGCGAGTCGGGCTCCCAACGCAATGGCCTTGGCGCTGTCCAACCCGTTTCGAAGGCCGCCAGAGGCGATCGTCTGAAAACCCGCTTCGACAGCCCAATGGACCGACGCCGCCGTCGGAATGCCCCAATCCCAAAACATTTCGCCGATCGTTCTTTTTTCTGGAGCCGATCGAAGCGTCTCGACGCCGATCCAGGTCGTCCCACCTGCACCTGAAGTGTCGACCCAGGTGATTCCCGACTTCTTCAGACGGCGCAAAGTGTTGAGCGAGAGGCCGCAACCGGTTTCTTTGACGATCACCGGAACCTGAAGGTCCTGAACCAGACGCGCAAGCCCGTCTGCCACGCCCCGGAAATCTCGATCGCCTTCGGGTTGAATGAGCTCCTGACCTGGATTCAGATGAACGCACAGAGCGTCCGCTCCGATCAGGTCAACCAGGTCTTGAGCTTCGGTGCTGGACATGGCCGCTGCCTGGACGCCCCCGATATTACCCAACAACAAGATGTCCGGCGCGACGTTGCGCACCTGATAGGTGCGGGCCAACGAGCGGTCGCGAAGGATGGCGCGTTGTGAACCCACGCCAAATGCCAGACCGAACTCCTGTGCGACCGACGCCAGGTCCTGATTGATCTTTTCAGCCGCCGCAGCGCCGCCCGTCATGCCCGTGATCAAGAGCGGTGCCTTCAGCGTTCGCGTCAGAATCGTCGTCGACAGGTCGATGTCGTCCCAGGAAACTTCAGGAAGTGAGTCGTGCAATAACTCGATCTCCTCCAAAAGTGTCGTTTTTCCACGGGATTCCACGGCTTCGCGTGCG
>JBFFMO010001079.1:0-2086 GCA_041554035.1 Allomicrovenator sp.
AACCGTGCACTCGTCTTGGTCAAACTCAAGGAGACCGGGGAAGCGGTCAAAAGTCTCCGGCTCTGCCGCGATAATTTTGAAGGCGACGCAAGCGAACTTGCCCAGATCGACGCCCAATATCGAGGGGTGGAGGCTTATCACGCCATCGTGAGACCTCACTCGATCATCATCGCTCAAGACATCGCCAGTGGCCCAATCGTGAGTGGACGCTCCGACGACGCCTGGAATGTTGCCGATTTCGGGCTGATCTCGATGGGCGTGGGAGCGGCATTCTTAGCCAGTGCCCTGACCGTTGATATGTTGAGCCAGACTTTGGCCGATGATTTCGTCCGGGAGTCTGAAGGCGGTCCAGGTACATCGCAGGCGCGCTACGACCAGCTCAAGAGCGACTTGGAGTTTCGAAAGGCTGTATTCTGGGGCCTTGCCGGCGCTGGCGCGGTCTTCGTCGCCGTTGGAGGCGGGCTGGTTGCCTACGAATTTGCGTCAGACGACGGGGAAGTCGTGACGCTCGTGCCGATGTTGGACGGCCAGAGCGCGGGCGTTCAGATCTTCACTCATTTTTGAATTCCAGAAAAAACAACCCTCCTAACACACTGATCCACAACAGCTTTTCGGATATTTGACGGCAAGAAAAACACTTGTCAGTATTACGGGCTTCAAATAAGGCTTCGTATACGTAGCAAAGCCCCGTAAGACCGCATGGCTCTAAGCAAATCACTACGCATATCGTTTCTGACGATTGTCATCACTCTCGTGACCACACCGCTGGTCATGGAAAGTCAGGCTCAGCATGGGGCGTTGCTGTCTCCCTCTGCCCTGCGCAGCGCGGCGGTTCTGTTCAGCCCCCTGCCCAACAGCACACTCCTCACTCCGGAACTCGTTCAGCATGTCGAACGACTCGCTTCGAAGGAACGGTGGAGGATTCCCCAGCCAGAACCGACTTGGAAAGTGGAGCTCGGCACCCCGATTGTGCCAACTCGCCGCCTCGACGAAATGTGGCAGACGGTGGCTTACCCCTCGAAATACAAATTGCTCGGTCAAGGTCTTGGGCCGATGAAACAACTGCAGGCGTTGAACCCAGAGGTCGATTTTGATCACCTCGAAGAGGGGCAACAGATCCTGGTGTGGAAACGCTCGAACTCGGTTCCTCGCAGCTGGGGAGAAGCCAATCGAGGCCGGCTCTACAGCGGCGAGCCTTTGCCACCTGGTGAAGGCTACAAGATGCTCTATCCGCACCGTACCTTTGGCACCTATTACACGATCAGCGAGATTGTTCGGGTGCTCGACTCTTATAAAGAGCGTTACCCGGATGCCAAGCCCCTGCTTGTCGGCGATGTGAGCGTGAAACACGGTCGACGCCTCAAACCTCATAAATCACATCAGAGTGGACGCGACGTCGATATCACCTATCCCCGCCTGCGAGAGCCCGCGAATTATCAGCGCTTTCATCATATCGCTCGGCGCGATTTCGATGTTGAGAAGTCTTTCTGGCTGATCAAACAATTCGTTGATTCAGGTAATGTTGAGTACATTTTTATGGACCGACGTTGGCAACGAAAGCTGCGCGAATACGCGCAGGCTCAAGGAGCCACCGACGAGTGGCTGAATGCGGTTTTTGAGTATCGCAGTGCGCGATCTGGATTGGCGATCATTCGCCATGCACGCGGTCACGCCAGGCATTTTCATGTGCGCTTCAAGTGCCAGGAAACCGACACTCGTTGTCGTTAGGCGCGAACCGGCAATTCAGCCAGCTCCAGCGCTCCATCTTAAAACATCTTGATTCGTTCGTAGTCGAGCTTGGTGTTGACCTCTTGGTCTTGATCCGGGGTCAGCTCGAAGACTTCGTGTTTGTAGCCGACATGCGACACACGAACTCGCACGACCTTGTCGCCGACTTTGACCTGACGTTTCAGCGGCGTGTTTCCCACCAGAACGCCATCGAAGGTCACCGTCGCATCGGCTGGAGTCGAGCCAACACGAAAGGTCACCATTTCAACCTTGGCTGGGGCGTCTTCAACCTTCTTCTTTGGCTCTTTCGGTCGATGGACGGGTGAAGCAATCACATCGGGCTCGCCTGCGTCCTCGT
>JBFFMO010001080.1:0-2086 GCA_041554035.1 Allomicrovenator sp.
GACGTCGAAGCCGCGGTCGCCGGTGATTGCCGTTGGCTCAACAACGACGCACTCGAGAAGTCCCTTGCCATCGTTCCGTTGACTGAGCTTGGCCAAAGTGGGGAGGTCACGATCGGATTCGCTCTGGTCGCCTCCGAGCTGGATTCCGCACAAATCGATGAGCTGAGGATGCACGCCAAAAGCGGCATTCAGGCGAGCCATCGAAACGCCATTCGTATCTTTTTTGACGAGACCCCCAACCATGACATCAAACGCTTCCTCTATTTGATGATGGAGCACCTGCCGGAATGGTCGGGTTGTGACGCCTCTGCTGCGGTGATCCTGTCGGATTCGCTGGACGCGATGCGTTTGCTGACACAGGAGTCGAATTTTGTGGTCATGGCGGAACGCCTCTACACCGAAAGTGATGACCGCCTTGTTGGAATGGGATTAAGAGCCGAACCCGGCACGCTCTTGGGCGAAGCGTTGGAAGGGCAGCGAGCAGGCACGAAACGAGTCTTTCACCGCTATGTGATGAACGATGCCGGAAAATGGGAAAGTGGCGGTGTCCAACACGACCCATTTCATGCGGCGGGTCGCGACGAGGGCATGATGGTCCTTGTGCCTCTGGTGTCACGTGAGGGCGACGAACGAGAGCACCTCGGATGGTTGTCGTTGTGCTGGAAGCAGCCTGTCCGTTTGGCCTCCTCCACGCTGGAGTGTTTTGCGGTGTTGGCCGATCGTTTGGCTGAGGGCCTTCGTCATTCGCCGCTCTACACCTTGAGTGCTCGGAAGATGTGGATCCTCAGGTCGGTGCGACACGCCTGTGAGCGGGCGATTTCGGGTGATGGTTCTCCGGAACAACGACGGTCGGGTCTGGTTCACGAGGTCGCGGAATTGGTTCAAAGCCATACCGGGGTGCCGAGCTTCGGATTGGGGCATGTGATTCGACGTGGCGGCGCCCAAGAACGAATGCTGAAATTCGAGACCTCCTACGGCTGGTCGGCGTTTAATGAAATCGAAATGCCGATCGATGTGGATCCCTCCGAGACGAATGACTCCGGAGTTTCCACACTCGCCGTTCGTCTGAATCAGACGATGGTGTTGGCTGGGCGCTCGGTTGAAAAGGGTTTCAAGAATTACCTCTGGGTGGATGAGGCGGCCAAGAGGATCGCAGATTCTCGGACCCCTGAAGGGGCGCTGGCCCTCAAGGACGGCGCGGGTTGGCGCCGTTTGAGCGCGTATTATAAGCCCGCGCGAGACCAAGCTTACGGGACACTGGCGCATCCTGTTTCGTTTGCCGGTGAAGTTCTGGGCGTGATTGCGCTTGAGGTCGACCGAAATACGCCATGGTATTGGTGGTCGGGTTATGGAGGCCAGCTCTTCTGGGAACTGATGGCCGGCGATATTGCCTTCGCATTTAGGTCCATCGCGGTCGACGAAGCGGGAAGACGGTCTTGAACGACGTGCGATATTCCGAAGAAGCGGTTCGTGCCGCAGCAAAATCGATTGCCGGAGCCAGGAATCTGGGTGTTTTCATCGGCAGCGGCCTGTCGCTTGCGTCGGGAATCCCGACCTACCGTGATGCCACGGGGACTTACGTCGATCCGGAGGTCGCCAGGTTTTCCCAAACCTCGACCTTTGAAACCGACCGTCAGGCGATGTTGTTTTGGTACGAAGAACAACGCCGCAAATTGCGAGAAATCCATCCCAACGCTGGGCACCACGCGCTGGCCCAGATTGCGAAGATGATTCCCACCTCGTTTGTAACCCAAAACGTGGACGGTTTGCTGGACCGCGCACTCGTGGAGGCAGACGCAGATGCCGAGGTCTTTCCGCTGCACGGCCGGCTCGTTAGAAGCCGTTGCCACGTTTGTCGTCGTCTTGAGAACAGGGCAGTCGACTTGAGTCAGGAGCCCTTGTGTCGCGCCTGTGGAGGGTCGCTGCGCCCCGATGTGGTCTGGTTTGGTGAGCACTTGGCCAGAGATGTCTGGCAGGGCGCCATGGACAGCTTCACCGAGATTCAGGTCTGCCTCGTGATCGGCACATCAGGACTCGTCTACCCGGCGTCGGAGCTGCCAGAACTCGCAGAATCGAGAGGCGTGAC
>JBFFMO010001081.1:0-2086 GCA_041554035.1 Allomicrovenator sp.
CCGGAGGTTGAAGACGAGGGGGTCGGGCGCTAGACTGCCCTTTCCATCACTTTTTTGGACTGTGTTTTGAAAACGCTCGCCGCCATTTTCTTGTGTGCTTTTGCCGCGCTCATCACGCTCGCAGTCTTTGCGGTCCAAGGGTGGATGATGCCTTTGCAACCGCTGCTTTTTGGAGGCGTCCTCATCACTCTGCCAAGCATTGTTGCGATGTTTGTTCTGGAGCCGTCCGCACGTCGAGCGCCTTGGAACATCGCGGCGCTGACGGTGATTGGAGGGATTCTGGCCGGAGTCGTTTTCCCGTCGCTCTGGTTATCCCCCAGAGTCCGACTGGCGGCCGTGGAGCGCACCAATGACCCGCAGGCATTGCTTGCCGCACTCGACGATGTCTCTGAGTTTGTTCAGGTACGTTCGTGTCAGCGGCTCTTCGAAACAGGTGTTTCTGCGGCCGACATCACGAGTGAACTGACCTCAAGACCGGGTCTCGCATTGAAGTGTCTTACGGAAGATTCGATTGCGAGCCGCAGCGTGGCGTCTCGGATCGTTTCCAACTGGCAAGACCGCTTGATCCATGATTCGGTCGACACCTGCGTTGAGGCCGAAACCGCAGCCGCAATTCCAGGGGTCAGCACGGTCTCGAAGGCCATTGGATTCCTCGATTGCGCGTTGACTGCAAGCGCCCCCAACGCCCGAGTCTGCTGCATCAACGAGCTCACGAGCCTGAAGAGCAAAGATCATATCCAGAAGTGGGTGGAAGCATCGCAACCCGAGATGCAGCGGAGGCAATTGACGGCCATTTCACTTCTGGTGAGCCACCGGGAACCGGGCACGATGAAGGAACAACACGCCGGCATTGGACAGATTGGTTTGAACTCCCCGGAAATGCAGTACACCACGTTGGCTCAAGCCTGCCAGGCCCTTGTTACGGGCGAAGGCGCGACGGCGGTGAGGTCGGGAATCGACTGGATATTTGCTGAACACGAAGGCTGTCTTAGTGAAGACGAACTGTCGGCCCCTCTGGATGCCATCGACGCGTGTCGGCTGATCATCGCCGGTGAGTATCAAGACTTGGAACGCCAGATTTGTGCGGCAAATCAGTACTCGCGACGTGACGAACTGGCCAAAATCAAGGCCGCCGCCGAGCGCGCTGCCAACTCAGATTTTGGCTCACTCGCCGGCGATATTGCGGCTGGAGACAACCAGTTGGCGAACAAAGCCTCCATGGGCGGATTCATGGATGCGGCAATGGGCGGTGGGGCGGATTTGAAGAATTTCAACGCCACAGACCTCGCTCGTATCAAGGGCGAAATTTCGTCTCAGGTCGCAAAAGCTCCCACCAGAAATGAAATCAAAAAACTTGGGAATGACGCGCGCATGAAGGAATTGCGCGACAATCCGAAAACGAAAGAATTGTTCAACATGAAGACACCTGCAGATGTCGCACGTGTAAAAGCCGAGTTCGAAGCACGAGAAAAAGCCGCGAATAAAGGCAAGAAGTGAGGATTCGATCCCCCGCACCGCGACATCTTGTCACACTCTGATTTTGGATCGCCCCGAAAGGCAACGTATTGGAACGGTGGCTCATTTTTTGCGTTAATTGGGTACACAACCAAAGAGTCCACAACATGCAGCACTCATCTATAAAAAAAGCCGCTTGGTTCTGGCGAGTCATCGTGCACACCTTTGGGGTGTTAACGACCTCGGCGATCTTTGCAATGAGCGCGTTCGACCTTCCTCGGGCGAGACTCCTTCTGGCCTCGTTTTCCGAGGGACTTGAACCCGATTATCTGGGCATCTTTTTCCATGTCGCCCTGTCTGCATGCGCCTGGGCATTAATCGTCATCGCGTTGATGTGGGGACACGCTCGACGTCGAGAAGCCAAACGAGTCATTCGCGTCGCGCGCGGAACGGCAGCGACAGAGTTCCTTATTATTTTGGTCCCGTTTCTCTTGCTCACAAGTGGTTTGGCCCAGCTCGCACTCTTGAACGTCACGGGCATGCTGGCAGATCTGGCGGTATTTCAAGCTGCGCGCGTGGCCTGGGTTTGGCAGCCAGAAATTGATGCAGGGCGGGCTGGTGTCACCACCGC
>JBFFMO010001082.1:0-2084 GCA_041554035.1 Allomicrovenator sp.
CTACTTCCAGAAGTCGGAAGAAAGGTAAAACACTGAAGACCAGCCGTCCCGTTTTTTTCACTGATAAGGCGCTCCACTCAGGATCCATGTCCGAACGGCTTCAATTTGAGCCTCGGGCAAGTTCCCTGTAGGTGGCATGCGTTCGCCCACTCGGTTGGAAGACATCGTCTGAAAGATCCGAGAGCCTTCAGGATTACCTGACACCACGAATGGAATTCCGCTCGTGGCGACTTTCCCTGCGATGGCCGTGCGCGCCTCTTCGACGGTCGATTCGGTGGTGATGGTAAATCCGCCGTTTCCAGTCGCATGACAACCTGAGAGCCCACAGCCGTTGGCCAGGATTCCGGCGACGGCCGTAAAAGGCGCGCCGGTGATCGTGGTCATGTTATTGGTCATGTTGTTGGTCTGATTATTCGTCGGCGTGGTCATGTTGTTGGTTTGATTATTCGTCTGGCCATCGGGCAGTTTTCCAGCGCCGGTGCACGGCGCCCCCGTGATGAACCATTGACGAAAGATTTGCCGTTCGATTTCAGACGGTTGAAACGTAAAACTTGCCGGAGGCATCGTCTTGATGTCGGCCGTACGCACAGAGTTCCGTTGCGCCAGAGCCTGAGCTCCTGACAAGCCGTCTACGTTTTCACACTCGTCCAACCGAAAGAACCCAGGGGCTCCCTGACTCGCAGGTACACCGTGACATTCATTGCAGTACCGTTCCATCAATGGACTGACATCACGATTCCATTCAGGCAGCTCGGGCACGTCCGAGACCGGACCGACCTCGTCGCCGAAACCAGGACATCCCGACAAAGCCGCAGACGCCAGAAACGAACCCACCAACACCAGCATTTGCAACTTCCGCACAACTGTACCCTGAAAAG
Organism: Allomicrovenator sp.; assembly: GCA_041554035.1. Lineage (GTDB taxonomy): Bacteria > Myxococcota_A > Bradymonadia > Bradymonadales > Bradymonadaceae > JBFFMO01. Next base: position 879 of record JBFFMO010001082.1, read on the forward strand.
AGGACTGCATTCCGGCGCAGAGCTTAACGACGAACAGCGTTAATTTCCACAACGCACGCACATAAGCGCCATTAGGTCAGATGGTGGCACCCGGGATTCAACCGAATCGAACCGAACACGTGCCAAGACCGTTGATATCAGCGACAAGCCAATCGCCCTCTTGAACGGGTGTCACCGGCCCAAGTGCCCCTGAAAGAACGATTTCGCCCGCGCGGATTCCGCTGCCCATCCGCCCAAGGGTGTTGGCCAACCAGGCCACGGCATGAACAGGATGACCAAGGCATGCCACCCCTGCCCCGGTGGAAACGACGACTCCGTTTTTTCGAAGCACCGCGCCGCAGAGGCGGAGGTCGACATCTTTCAAGTCACGAGGTTCATTTCCAACCACAAACATCGCACTCGATGCGTTATCCGCGACGGTGTCCTCGAACGTGATTTTCCAATCGTGAATCCGCGAATCGATGATCTCGATGGCGGGCAACACAAATTCAGTGGCTCTAAGGACATCTTTTGGAGTCACGCCGGGGCCAGCGAGGTCGTGTTTCAACACAAAGGCAACCTCGGCTTCGGCGCGCGGCTGCAAGAGTTGGCCGATGGGAGCCGTGCCTCCATTCAACACAGACATGTCGGAGAGCAGAGTGCCGAAATCAGGTTGATTCACCTTGAGCCAAGCCTGAATGGCGTCGCTGGTCAGGCCGACCTTGCGACCGACAACCACCGGCGCGTCGACACCCTCAGCGCTTGTCCGCAAGCCGATATTGAGTTGCTGAATGCGGTAGGCATCCTCGGCACTCAAGGCAAATTTTTGGGTCAACGGTTCACAGGGCTGTCTCGAACTCTGTGCGTTTCTCAAGATTTCTGCGGCCTTCTCAATCATCAAACGCTCCAATAAATCCAAACCGACCAATACACCAAAGCTGCAATAACCTGAGCCCATCCGTTTCTGCTGCTCACTCGCCACGCGATCGGAACGAAGAGCAGAGCACCAACCCCCAGCGGAGTGCAAACAAAGAACGGGATCTCCAATGCCTGAGCCAGTCGAAGATGCGTCATCTTCTCGCCAATCATCGACAAGATACCGATGAATACAATCCCAAATCCAAGGCCGACGGCCACCCGATTACCGGTCAAAGCCGACATCGGAGGCAGGGGCGGCGGTGGCTCATATGGGGGGCGTCGGCTCATACAAAAAACTCTTCGCGAAAC
>JBFFMO010001083.1:0-2082 GCA_041554035.1 Allomicrovenator sp.
GACTTTCACGCCGAGGTGTTCTCCAAAGGTGTTCGTGACTTACGTTTTAGAGTGGTGGTGGGGAACACGAGCAAAACCTGCGACCCCAAGACTCAGAAATGGGTGATGCCCAACGCGACACCCATTCAAATGGCGCAGATGGATCATCTGATCATCAATCCCTTCTGGAGTGTGCCCGAAAGAATCGTCGAGGAAGAACTCCGACCCAAGTTCAAAAACGATCCCGACTGGCTGGCCAAGAATGATTATGAAGTGGTGACGGTGAAGGGGGGAAACACCTGGATTCGTCAGAAACCAGGCGACGGCAACGCGTTGGGACGTGTGAAGTTCATTTTCCCCAATCGCTACAACACTTATATGCACGACACGCCGAACAAAAAATACTTCGAGTACCCTGTCCGTGCGTTCAGCCACGGGTGTGTGCGGGTGAAAGATCCCATGGATTTTGCCCACTATTTGTTGAACAAAGACGGCTTGGCGACTCCCGAGGACGTCGATGTCCTTTTAGCGGACATGACGCAACGCAAATTCAACTTAAAAAAACCTCTTCCTGTTTTCTTTGAGTATTACGTTGTCTGGGTGAACGACGAGGGTCATACCGAGTTTCTTGCCGACATCTACAAGCTTGACCAACTGCGCGCCGATCCCGAAGCAAACAACTGCGTTCACAAGGTGAGAGCTCCGATAAAGGACGAAGACGCAGACGAAGATGGAGACACCTCAGCGCCATCTGACGTTAGTGGTGATCTCGGGCCTTAATAAGTGTTGTGTTTCCAGCGGGGGCGAATTAATCTCCTTCCCACTATTCGAGCTGCTTTTCACTTTGTTTTCGGTCCGTATGTACCGCATCAAGACCGATATTCGGCAATACAAGTGCGATACGAAGGAAAAGGTCGAAAAGCTCATTCGCAATTGGGTTATTCGTCCGAATGATCTGATTTATTTGGCGGATCAGCAACGCTGGTCCCCAATAGGTGAGCATCCGACTTTCCTCGATCTCTTCGCCATGTTGGAAGCTCAGGAACGTGCTGAGCCTGACACCGTTGTCACGACCAATCCGTTGGCGTCTGCACCGGAACCTCAGGCCGACGAACCTGCCGAAGAAGTCACGCGCATCAAGGAACGCCCACCGGCACTTGCCGATTCGTCCTCCGAATCATTAGAGGTGAGCGCCAACGATTCCGATCAGGCTGCTCCTGAGGCGGAGTCTTCCGATCACGACCTCCGTGAAACGATCGAAGGCGATTCTGTCCTTCCGCCCACTCCTGAAGGTGTGGAGCCGCCTGTTCGTTCCGACGAAGTCACGATGATGACGGAGAGGACGTTTGATCTTCTTAAGGTCACCGACGAAGTTGACCCCGCGGAGGCAAGTTCAAACGAACCAGCCGAACCTACGGTTGAGGTGAACTTCCGAGACGAAACCTTGGAACTCGGAAACTCCACGTCGGCGGTCGAAGAAATCGCCGCGGCGAGCGACACGTTCAATCCGCTTGAGATAAGCAAGCCACGCATGGGTCGCCACGACCTGCCCGAGGATTTCTTTGCCACCAATGAACTCGACGGTCCCGTGGATCGCGAGACATTGCGCGACGATCTGGCTGCATTTGAGGATAAGAAGTCCGAAGACAACGAAAAGCCCGAATCCGCTGCGGTCGAGGCTTCGGATGTCGTGGACGACGAAGAAGAAGACGAAGAATTGGCCGACGATGCCTGGGAGATCGAAGAAGATCACAGCGACAACACGCCGGGCCTCGAAGACACTTCGGTCCCCGAAGATCATGACAGTGACGAAATTCACGAAGACGAAGACGAGTGGGACGAATACGACGACCTGGACCCGGCCGAAATTTCGGCGCGACTTCTTGAGAAACCCTCCGATCGCATCGCGGATGTCTACAATATCCCGCTGCCCTTTGAGATCGTCCCAACTCCCGAGGAGCTTGAGGCCGGCATCCGGCGCTCAAAACGAAGCGAAGCCGCTAAGGCCCTGGCGTTTCCCTATCCGATCGAGAAAAAATTCAAGACGGCTCAGTTGGTCACATTTGACTTCACCAAGGAGCCGCCGGCTGATCGCGGCGCACA
>JBFFMO010001084.1:0-2074 GCA_041554035.1 Allomicrovenator sp.
AGTTGCTGCGCGACTACGGATTCGAGCTCTATTTGTTCGCTGAAAACGGATTCCGCAATTTCGGTGTGAAGGGCAAATGCATCAGCAAACCCGAAGACCTCGCGGACATCAAAATGCGTTCGCAAGAGTCGTGGGTTCACGAAGAAATGTACCGTGCTCTGGGCGGAAATCCGGTTCGAATCGCGGTCCCAGAAACCTTGAGCGCCATCCAATCAGACAACGTGCAAGGCTTTGACAACACACCACTCTTCGCCTTCGCGGCAAGCTGGACGCAAGGCATCGACCACTGGACCTTGAGTGACCACATCTATCAACCTGCCATTATTATTTATAATAAAGATTGGTTTGATAAGTTGCCCAAAGACCTCCAGGCCATCCTGCTCGCCAACCGTGAGCAAGAGACCAAGAGTGGCCGTGATATGGTGCGCAAACTCAATCCCAAACTGGTCCAAAACCTCAAGGCCGCAAATATCACTGTTTGTGAAATGACCGCGGACCAGAAGAAAACTTTTGCCGCCAAGTCCAAGTCCGTTCACGCAATGTTTCGTAAGCGTGTCGGCAAGAAGGGAGCAAAATTGCTCGACCTGATCGAGAAGAATCGCTAATTGCGGCACATGCCGGACCTGGAGCGCCGTTCAAAAGATGGCGCTTCTTTTTTATGAGGATCCCCTATGTCGACGGCTGAAACGCCCGAACTCGCTGACCGTCTTGGATGGTTTGGGCGAATTGACCGAGCCATTTTCCGAATCGAGACCGTCGTTGTGGTCTCTGCGCTGATGGTGATGAGCGTGGTCGTGTTTACCGACGTGGTTTACCAGCTCATGGTGACGATCGAACAGGACCTGGCAAGCCGCCCCGGCCAAGGCTGGACGCTTGTTGCAATACTGCTCGCTTTCATCGGTGCGATGGCCTGGGCGGCCACGCCCCAGCTGGAGTCGCTCGGAAAACGCGCAGGGGCAACGGTGGCCGTTGTTGCAGGAGTCGTCGGACTGACCTCGATGCTCACTTCTTGGGAGAGCTCCTCGGTCTACCGGCTTTTGCTGCTCGCGTTCTCGATTCCCGTGGTGCTCACGCTCTGGAAAAACGTCCATCGTCGCTACGTCGCCATCTACGGCGTGTGCACGGTCATCGCGTTTTATGCGTTTGGAAACCTTCCTACCGGGTATTCGTGGTCCCAGTCGTACTCACTGCTCTTGCTGCTCTGGGTCGGGTTTCTTGGGGCGAGCATGGCGGCGCGCCAACGAAGGCACCTCAAAATCGACCTCGCTCGCAAGCTTCTGAGTCCGGAAAAAGTTCCGGCGTTCAACGCCTTGTCCTATCTGGCGGCAGCGATTTTCAGCGGCATGGTCTTTTACCTTTCGTACATCTACATGTTTGGCTCCGACAGCACTTATCTGACTCCGATCTGGAATGCCGCAGCATGGCTGCCCGAATCCGTGCGTCAAGATCTCATGACAGGCTTCCCCCTGCCCGATGATGCGTCGTTTTATCGACGCGCGATGCAGGTGGTGTTTTCGCCCAGCGAACCTGGCGAAGTCCCGGATTACCTGAAGGTGCTGGCGATTCCAGTCTCGTTTTTCCTGATTACTCTTCGTTTTCTGGGTCATTCCATCGTCTTTGCACGCATGGCCGCTCGTCATGAGTCGTTTGACGAATCCATGGAGGCCCACTGATGCATCGTTTATTCGCCCGATGGGCATTGATGTTGATGCTGGCCATTCCGATGACCGGCTGGGCTCAGGCAAAAACCCTCGAAGAGCTCATGAACGAGGTCGAGGAAGAGGCGCCCGAAGTCGCGCCTGAAGCTGCTCCAGACACGGCCACAGCCGGACAGGTCAAGACGCTCGAAGAGCTGATGGGTGAAGTGGCGAACGAAGATTCGGATACGTTTCAGGCGATTGCGTCACCCGACCCGATTCGGGATTCGGAACCTTCCCCCGTCACGGACGCCGAAGCGGCCGAGGCCGCAGCAGCGGCCGCTGAAGCTGATGCCCCGCCTGGTTTGGGAGGCATGTTCTGGGTTGGCCTGATTTTCCTGATCGTCGTCTTGATTGGTCTGGGGGTTCCGCTCTAC
>JBFFMO010001085.1:0-2070 GCA_041554035.1 Allomicrovenator sp.
CGACCGTAGCCGATGTGAACCTTCAGGTGCACTGGCAGTTATGGAAGAGCGTGCTTGAGAAAGGAAAGCCTGGCTTGGATGAGCTGAAAGCGCTTGAGCACGATGGTCGGAGTCTGGGACGCGTGAACCAAACAACCAAGGCGACAGGCGTGATGGCGATGGCTCTGCAGCAAAAAGATGCAGCAGCCGGACACGACATGTTCCTTGCGGCGCAAAGGCTGGCGCCCGACCTCCCCTACCCCTATTTTGCGCACGCACGATACCTGATGGACCGCGATATTGCTGCGTTTCCCAGATATGTCGCCGCCGCTTCCAAGGGCTTCAAAGTCGCATGGAAATGGCCTGACACTCGATTTCCGTGGTCGTTGAAATGGTTGATCTATGGGGTATTGGCCCTGCTCGCCGCGACCTTCTCTTTTCTGATCGCGCAGACCATTCGTCAGTTTGGGATCGTGGCCTACGATTTGGCGCGGATTCTGCCCAAGGGGTTCTCAAGCAACCAGACGGTGGTTTTGCTCCTGGCGGCCGTCGTGGTTCCCGGCGTCCTTCTGAAGTCTCCACTGGCTGTATTGCTCGCCTTGGCGTTGGTCGTGTCTGTGGCGCAGCGCTGGAATGAACGCCTGGTGAGTCTGGTGCTTTTTGCGCTGATCGGCAGCCTGCCTTTTGTCGATAAGTTGGCCGATAATCTGGCCAGTTATTCAGGAAGCCCGGCGCAGGCGTTGGTCGCGGCGCAGTATGTGGCGTGTGATGCCGGATGTGTTGAAGACCTTCATGCCCGACAACAAGCAGCCCCTGATGATCGCTATATTCTTTTCACTGAATTGCTGGCCGAGTTCCGAAAAGGTGATCCCAAGGGTCATGAGCGTGTGATCGAAGAAGTCTCAACTCGGACCTGGCCTGCGGACCTTCAATCGTATGTCGAGAATCTGGCAGGCGCGGCGGAACTGGCCCTTGGGCATCCCAAGAAAGCGATTCCGTGGCTTGAGAAAGCGCAGACTGGGATGAAAGGGCAGTCGGCCCCCGCGTTCAATATGATGAGAGCCCACCAGATGGACGACGATTTCGATGCCGCGTCGGCGTCCTTGAGCGTGGCCACCGCCCGTAACCTTGAGCAAGTGGCTCAGTTTCTAACCTACGAGCGTCGTGACGTGAATTCGTTCCTGATGGCACCTGGTCTGCCTCTGTCGACCTTCTGGGATTACCATTTGTCCACCCCACGGGATCAACGCAGCGTGATTTTGCCTTACTGGAAGGTGCTCGCAGGCAAAGATGTGGGGCTTGAGTCGGCAACGACCATGGGGTTCATCGGTTTTGTTTTTGTGCTCTTGGGCGGCATCGTAAGGTTGCGCGCAAAAATGAGCACTCCATGCCCACGTTGCGGTTTGGCGCGTGATCCGCGGGACGACAAGACGACCGGTGCTCATCATCTGTGCCTCCCGTGTTATCGCACGTTCGTGACAGGCGCCGGAATGGACTATCAGGCCCGCGTCTACAACGAGCGTGTGCTCGGGGGCCGGCTGCGATTCCAAAGTGGATTGCGAAGATTTACATCCGTTGTGGCGCCTGGGACGGGGCATCACCTCGCTGGGCGCAGCCTGAGCGGTTTTGCGATCGGTGTTTCGTTTGTTCTGGGATTATTGCTGGCGCTCTTTCCACTCGGCTTGGTCCGCCCCGCATCGGAGCTTCTCTCTGACAATTGGGGAGGCACCTCGAGCCTGGGCTGGATGATGGTGACCGTCACCTGCGTGATCGTGATTGGGGCCGTTTTGCGCGGCGTTGACTCCGTCCAAGTCGGAAAAGGAGGTCGACAATGAGTCGCAAAAAACTGCCAACGCCGATTTCGGTGCCGATCGAAATGCCAGACGACCTGCCGATTATTCGAGATAATTCTGAGCTCTTATTTACCCAGGACGAGGTGGCAACCAAGTCGTCAAAAGGCGTGGGGGCCGTCGTTGTCCACCATGTGGTGACCTTCCTTCAGATCTTGATGGTTCTGGCCCTCGGGGCTTGGAGCTACGTGACCTACAAAAATACCGAGCTTTTTGTCGCACCCGAGCCTGGGCAGCGAAA
>JBFFMO010001086.1:0-2069 GCA_041554035.1 Allomicrovenator sp.
CATCGGACATGACCAACTCGAAGACTACGCTGCTCGCAAGGGAATGTCCGTTGATGACGCTGAACGTTGGCTTGCCACGCTTCTTGGGTGAACATGAAGAGCCTGGGCAAATATCAGATCATCCGACACATTGCGGATGGGGGCATGGCGACCATTTGGCTCGCTGAGTTCACCGGACCGCAGGGGTTCACGAAAGAAGTCGTCATCAAGCGACTTCTGCCGGAACTGGAATCGGACCCGGTTCAACGCGACATGTTTTTGGATGAAGCGCGTCTGGCTTCCCAACTCTCTCATCCTAATATTGGCCAAATTATTGAGCTCGGCGAAGCCGATGGAGCCCACTTCATCGCGATGGAATTCATCGATGGCCTTTCACTCGAAGCCATCCTCGCCGACGGGCCGCTTCATCCGCAGATCGCCGCCCGAATCATGGTCGACGTTCTTGCGGCGCTCGAACACGCACATACAGCGGTTTCGCGCAGTGGCCAGCCGCTCGGGATCGTTCACCGCGACGTCACTCCCTCCAACGTACTGGTCTCCAACGACGGCATCGTAAAACTCGTCGACTTCGGTGTGGCCAAAGCCCTTGGAAACGCCCGAGCGACTCAGGCAGGCGCCGTGAAGGGCAAGTACGCATACATGTCGCCAGAACAGATTCAGGCCGACGACGTGTCAAGACAGAGCGATGTCTTTGCGGCAGGAATCACCTTCTACGAAATGCTCTCAGGCAGACGCCCATTCGGCGACGGTATCCGAGCGGTCTCGGCGATTCTTCGGGAGGAACCCGAACCGCTGACCCTGGCCCCGGAACCCTTCGCTCAAATCGTTTTCAAAGCGCTCAAGAAACAACTCACCGAGCGCTACGCCACCGCGCGCGCCATGCAGCTGGACCTCGAGACCGTCCTACGTGCTCAGAATTCTTATGTCGGGCAGCGCGAAATCGCGGTTCTCGTGCGTGAATTGAGGGGGATTTCGGTCACTGACCTGAGCACCGAAGATCTGGATGCTGGCCTGTTTTCATCGTATCGCGGCGAGATCGCTGCGGTCGGTACCAGCGCCGAGATGCCAATATTCAAACCGCGCAATCGCTCATCGAAATGGCCCTATATTGCCGCGATCGCGGGGGTCGTTGGGAGCGGCCTGATCGCATTATTCGTCTCACAATCGGGTCACTCGATCCCCGAAAACACGACCTTGATCCTCGGCGAGTCTTCGGTGATTGAGGCCGATACCTATCCCAATATGTTGTTCGAAAAGTCCGGCGTGCCAGTTGTGATTCGCACCCTTCCCAATTCCGACATCTATCACATGCGGAAAAAGGTCGGGTCCACGCCACTCACGACTCGGTTGACCCCCGGTAACTACAAAATCCAATTTCAACGCGGGGATATTTCCAAAGAACTCACCCTTGGAATCCCGGCCGATACTGCGCTCGTTCAAAAAGACCTGCGACTCTCAGACCTCAGAAATTTTGAGGAAGAAGTTTCGGAGAAGCCTGAAACCAAGCCGAAAACGAAATCGCCAAAATCAAAGGACGGCTTTTTCGATAAGCTCAAGAAGGCGATCAAATGATTGAATTCGGTCATCTGTCGAACCACGCTGTGGGTGTCCTCCTGCGAGAGATGGTCCGCCGAGCGATCGAATCCATCCAGACCCAACAATTCGATTTCGAGGCCGCGGAAAAATCATCGCCCTATCGCGCCGGGCGAGATTTTGTCACCAGCGCCGATCTTGCCGCGCAAGCGATCTACGTCCAGATGATCACCGAGTGTCTGCCGGGTATCGGGATCATCGCCGAAGAAGAAAACCTCCGAGTGGCTTCGACCTTACCCACACCTTTATGGATCACGGTCGACCCTTTGGATGGCACTCAAGCCTTCATGCGCCGGCAATCCCACGGCATTGGGACGATGATTTCACTCGTCAATGATCGGGAAGTCCTTGCGGCCTATGTGGGCGATGCCATCACGCGTGAGATCTACGGTTTCAGACCTGGCGCAGACCATGTTCACCGCATCAGCCGTGGATCCAACAAGATCCGGCTGGCGGTCGAAGAAAATCGTTCGCTC
>JBFFMO010001087.1:0-2069 GCA_041554035.1 Allomicrovenator sp.
CGATTCGGTCAGTTGACCTACATCCGCCTGTACCAGGGGAGACTGCAGAAGGGCGACACGATTCGCATCTGGGCCCATTGCCTTACCCATGGTGAATACGTGGATTTCCTCACGATTTAAGTGAGATTCCGAGGGCCTCAAACTCGGCCTCGATCGCTTCTTCCCAACCCGCGTTTGCCTTCGGGCTCGCGGGGCTGGGATGCAAAATTCTTCCGAATTTAATGTCCGAGTCGATGGCCAGCTTTGCCCGTTTCTCGGCAAACGCTCCCACACCGACAACCCATTCGACTTCAAGCGCTTCGGCGACCTGAGCCAGCGCTTTGTCGCACACGTCAAAGAGGGCCGTTCGTTCGTCGACCGGCAACTTATCAGGCGTTCGGTTGCGTCCGCCCTCCTCCATGAAGCTCAGCGGACAATAATTCCAGACAAAAAAGAGGTCGAAAAAAGCTTCCGGATTTTCGAATCGATTTTTTGCCCAGCCCCAGAGTCGCGCGCCGCTGACTTCGCTTCGTTTACAATCAAGCCCTTCGATCAGCCGTTTAGGGTGTTCGTTGACCGGCTTTTCAACCTTGCCCTCAAGCTTGAGCCAATCACGTACAAAGCCGACCTCGCCGAAGGGAACGCCGGTTTGTGCCATTCCCCATGGGCCAGGATTCATGCCGAGGAGCAGGATTTTGGCCCCACGAGACGCAAATCGATTCAGGTAGTCTTCCTGCATTTCCCGCGCGTAATTGAACGGGTTGTACACATGCGTGACGGGTTCGGAAAATTGCAGTTTATCGACTTCGTCGGACAGGTTTCTGGCAATCTCGATGATGTTCATTCGTCGACCTTTTCTTGAAAAACCTGCCCGTCTTCGAGGCGAATACACGAAAGTTCGCGGCCCCAGGCGGCGCCTGAGTCGAGGGCAAAGGCGTTGTCGTATTTTTTGAGTCCGAGTGCAGACCAGTGTCCGAAGAAGAGCGGCGTCTTAATCGAAGTCAACTCAAACCAGGGTGAGAGTCCGCTGGGAATATCGGCGTACGTACCTTTGAACTTGAACTCCATTTGACCGGTGTCCGCGATGACGCGAGTGCGCGTGAGTGCGTTGATGCCGAGTCGGAGACGGTCGTCCTGGTCGAGATCGTCTCGCCACTTCTTGGGCTCGTTGCCATACATTGATTTGAAGAGGGCGACGGGGTCATTTTGCAGCGAGGTCTCGATGTCCTTGGCGATTTTTAGCGTCTCGGCCACGTCCCATTCGGGAAGCACGCCTGCGTGCACAATGAGCGCGTCTCCGCTTTGGGCGGCGAGCTTTTGTGTGAGCAGCCAATCGACCAGCTTCGTGCGGTCGGGCGCGTCGATCACATCCTGAAATGTGTCTTTGGGCCGCATGGGTTGGCCGCTCAGGAGCACAGCGAGCATATGCAAATCGTGATTTCCCAACACCGTGGTGGCTTGGTCGCCCAGTTGGCTCACCACGCGCAGGACTTCGGCAGATTGAGGACCAACGTTGACCAGGTCTCCCACAAAAAAAGCCGTATCTGAGGGGCCGAAGTCGATGCGTTTCAGCAGCGCTCGAAGCGCGTCCGCTCTTCCGTGAACGTCGCCGAAAACATAAGTGCTCATGTGCGATTCTCCGCCAGCGATAAGTCGCTTTCAGCCTGAAAGTGCTGCCAGACAGCGCGCTCGTGGTCAACTGCGAATCCCCGCGCTAGAGTCGCGCGATGGACACTCCTGGCCTCATGACAGAACCCAAACGCGAAAACGGCACCAATATCGGATTTCGTGCCGGAACGGCGTTCTTGGTGTTGATTCTACTGGGCGTCGTGCTTGGCACTTACGCTGTGATTCAGTCCGACCGCACCGAGCTCATTCAACGTTTTGAGGCGGAAAAAGAGGTTCAGCTGACCAATGTGGCCAAAGGTGTGGAGGCTGAGTTCGAGGATATTCACGACGATCTCGAACTCACTGCGCGCCTGGCGTACAACGTCTATCCTGAGCAGCAAGATGCCATCGTGATGTCGCTGCTTGGTGCCGTGAGAGCCTATAGGGCGGCCGCCTTGGTGGACTCACTGGGCCACTTAAAA
>JBFFMO010001088.1:0-2068 GCA_041554035.1 Allomicrovenator sp.
AGCCTTTTGAGCCCAGGCCTCCTCAGCGAAATCGCGGAGAGTGCCGGACTGCATGACACGGTATTTCAAGAACTGACTTGGGATGTCTCGTTCGCAAGCGGGCAAGAATTGCTGATGTCTCCGCTGATCCGAGAGACGTTTTATCCCCACTGGATGGGCGTGATTCGTTCATCCGACCGAGACGCGATTCTTCGTTATATCGCCGATGCGGTGGACACCTACTGGCACGATGAAGAGTTCACGTGTCACGTGGTTGCAGGATGCCTTCGAGCCATCTGCTAAAGAACTAGAATAAAGAAAGCTGGGTCAGGGGTGCCGAACGTGGAACACCTGCGGCTGGCGTCCAAATCGGCGACGGGATGGTCGGCGCGGCCACGTGCAGCGAAACGTTTGACCCGGCTAGAAAAGCTTCGGCCGTGCGACGAGCTCTCTCGGGCGTGTTATTGGTTTCGCTCAAATGAGCCAGAACCACGCGTTGCAGATTATGATGCGCAACACGTTCCAACAAAGCGCGTGACTGGTCGTTCGACAGGTGTCCACGCGTTCCGCCGATTCGACGTTTCAAAAACACAGGGTAGGGCCCACTGCGAAGCATCTCGTCGTCGTAATTCGATTCAAGAATCAGTGTATGAGCCCCTTGAACGGCCTCAACGGTCTGGTCTGAATAGGTTCCCAGATCGGTCAGAAAACACGCAATATGGCCGTGGCTTTCGAAGCGAAGGCCCATGACTTCGGTGGCGTCGTGCGAAACCCGAAACCCGGTGAGATCCACAGACTCCGTGCCAATCGTGACCGGAACATCCGGACGAAGGACATGGGTTTCTCGGTCAGATAAATTCAATGCCTTGAGCGTTCCACCTGAGGCAAAAACCGGAATGTCTGGACGTGCTTTCAGCAGCAACTCCAGGCCACGCACGTGGTCATGATGTTCGTGAGTCAACACAATGGCTTGCAGGCTCTCGACGCCGCCGAAGCCTTCGAGTCCCGCAGAAATTCGACGAAAGGGGACGCCCGCATCGACCAGAATCGAGGACTCCCCAAACTTGAGTACGCCTGTGTTTCCGGTGGAGCCGCTGGCGATCGTTCGAATTTTGATGGGGTGGTTCATGGCCGTCTCTGGCAGCAACCGGAAGAAGCGTCATCATGACGCCGTCGAAGGGCAACACTACAAAAATCGTCAAGGTCTGTCGCGGTGTGAAAGACTTTTCTTGACGCGGGTTACATATGTTCAGTAAGTTACATCTGTTCACCCGCCGATGCAATCCGCAATCCGGGTGGCAAAGGCGACCATGGAAAGGCCAGAAAAAGAACTGACGGACCGACAGGTTGAGGTGCTGGAGTATATCATCCTGCACATTCAATCGACGGGCTTTCCTCCTACGATCCGAGAAATCGGCGAGCAGCTCAGCATCAAGTCGACCAACGGCGTCAACGATCATCTGAAGGCGCTCGAAAGAAAGGGTTACCTCTCACGTGAAGACGCGAAGTCTCGAGCGATCCGTCCGGTTTTTGCGCCCGATGGTTCACCGATGCCGTCCTCCGATGATGTGCGGGTTCTTGAAGACGTTCATTCCATTCCGATCGTGGGCCGGATCGCTGCAGGTGAGCCGATTTCGGCGATCGAGAATGCCGAAGACCATGTGAGCATTGGCCAGGGCCTGCTCGGCAAGGCCCAGGGTGTGTTTGGATTGGTGGTCCGAGGTGAGAGCATGATCGAAGACGGAATCTTCGACGGCGACTACATCTTCATCAAACCCCAAAACGACGCGCGAAATGGCGAGATCGTTGCGGTCATGGTGGACGACGAAGCCACTGTGAAGCGTTTTTATCGCGAGAGCGGCCGCATAAGGCTGCAGCCCGCAAACGCCAGCATGGAGCCGATCTACATCGATGCCTCACAGTGGAAACACACCGTGGTCTTGGGCAAAGTGGTCGGTGTCTTTCGGCGCCTCCACTGATTCTTCCTGCCATGACGGTCTGCTTGACTCGCTTGCGTCTGAACGGCAGGCTCTGCCTCCCGTGAACCCCGAGAATACACGTGAGCCTGTGGAAACAGATCCTGAGTTGG
>JBFFMO010001089.1:0-2067 GCA_041554035.1 Allomicrovenator sp.
CCGGACTGTCGCCTGCGATCTCGATCGAACAACAAACGACGGTGAACAACCCGCGCTCAACCGTGGGGACCGTCACCGAGATCTACGATCATATCCGCATCATGTGGGCTCAATTGTCGAACCCGCGCGACACGGAAAATGGCGCCGGTTCGATGTCTGAAGCCCAAATCATCGAAGACATCGCCGCGCTCCCCGACGGAACACGATTCATGTTGCTCGCGCCCCTGGTGCGCAATCGAAAAGGTGCCTTCAAAGACGTGTTCGAGAACCTTCGCCGTGGAGGTTTCGCCCGGGCCCGGGTCGACGGAGAAATCGTCGAACTCGAGGGGCTGGAAAATGTCGAACTTCGCAAGAAGCACGATATCGACGTCGTGATCGACCGCCTGATCGCCAAGCCCGAAGCCACGGAAAGACTCGCAGAAAGCGTGAACCGAGCCTTGATCGCAGGTGAAGGCCGCCTGATCGTCCTCATCCCCGATGGCGAGCCCAAAGAAACGCCCTATGTCCGTCACGCAGCTGCGCGCGATGTTTCGCATCAGACCTTCTCGTTCAACAGTCCTGTGGGCTGGTGCCCTTCGTGTCGAGGCCTTGGAGCGACGCCACAAGTCGCTGTCGACCTGCTGATCATCAACTCCGGCCTGAGCATCCGTGAAGGCGCCATTGCCGCGATCGGACGACATCCGGACAAAGAAGCCAAGAACTTTGCTGTCACGAAGGAAGTCGCGGTCATCTGGAAGAAACTCGAAACCTGGGAGGAAGAAGGAGGTCCATCGCTGGACGTGCCATTCGACAAGCTGTCAAAGGCAGAACGCGAAGACATACTCACAGGCCGGCGTGGTGGGTTTCCGGGCGTCGTTTCGCTGATCAATGCCGCAAGAAAGACCGCGCATCGGCAGGGAGCCCGCGATTTTTTCGACGAGTTTTTTGAGCCGTCTAAATGCACGGACTGCGAGGGACAGCGCCTGAATCCGATGTCCCGAAGTTTTGAGTTCCACCGGGCCACCATCTCGGAGGTCTGCGATCTCAACATCACCGATTCCCATGCGTGGTTCTCGGCGCTCAAACTTCGCGGCCGTGACGCCGTGATCGGCACCGAGGTCGTTCAAGAGATCGTGTCCCGGCTGAGATTCTTGGTCGACGTGGGGTTGGGATACTTATCACTCAACCGCAGTGCCGAGAGCCTCTCCGGCGGAGAGAATCAACGCATGCGGCTGGCGAGCCAGCTTGGATCTGAACTGTCTGGCGTGCTCTATGTACTGGATGAGCCCTCGATTGGTTTGCATCAACGAGACAACCGAAAGCTCCTGAACACGCTCGAAAACCTGCGGGATCGCGGCAACTCGATCATCGTTGTCGAACACGATCGCGAGACCATGGAGCTTGCCGATTGGCTTGTCGATTTTGGCCCGGGAGCCGGCACGCTGGGCGGCGATGTCGTCGCGCAAGGTCGGCCCGCCGACGTGATCGCGGCCACAGGATCGATCACGGGTGATTATCTGGCCGGGCGTAGGGTTCTCGAAACTCCAAAAACACGACGTCCCGGAAACGGTGAATTCCTTGAAGTTAAGGGAGCTCGCCACCATAACCTCAAAAATATCGACGTCCGTATTCCGGTCAACACCTTCACCTGCTTCACCGGCGTGTCTGGTGCCGGAAAAAGCACGGTCGTTAACGACATCCTCTTACCGGCGGTTCGACGAAACGTGTTTTTCAAACACCGAAGCGTGGGTGAAAACGACGCGATCCTGGGCCTTGAATCGTTCGACAAGGTGATCGAGATCGACCAATCACCGATCGGACGCACTCCGCGCAGCAATCCCGCCACGTACACCAAAGTTTTTGACCAGATTCGCAGCCTCTTTGCGAATATGCCCGAGTCCAAGATGTACGGGTTTAATCAGGGTCGCTTCAGCTTCAACGTTGCCGGTGGGCGCTGTGAAGAATGCCAGGGCGGGGGCGTCAAAAAAGTCGAGATGGGCTTCTTGGCCGACGTCTTTGTGCAATGCGATCTCTGCCACGGACAACGTTTCAACCACACCACCTTGATGGTCCGCTATAAGGGGAAGA
>JBFFMO010001090.1:0-2066 GCA_041554035.1 Allomicrovenator sp.
AACCGGAACGATCGAAGCGCGACGGCATAAATGGGAGACCCTTCCTGTCGCCCTCGTCACGCAGGCCGAATGTCTGCTCGCCCATATGTCTCTGAACAAGGCCGCGCAACTCTTTGAAAAAGCGCTCGAAATCAGCCTTCACCATCCACGTGTCAGGGCCAGAGCCATGTTGGGCCTCGGACGAGTCCGTGGCGCGCAGAGTCTCTTCGAAGAGTCTGTGACGTTGATCGAAAAGGCGGGAACGATTTTCGTGGAGGAGGGCGACCACGTCGGCGAAGGACGGTGTCTTAACGCGATCGGTGACATGATGCGCGAGACTCGTCGTTACCGCGAGGCACGTGACTTCTCGCGCGCCGCGATGGAGGTTTTTGAACGCCTTGGACACCAAATTGGCGTGGCGGACTGCCAGGACGACCTCGCAGACCTCTTCCGCGCAGAAGGCCAAATCGACCGCGGAATCGAATGGAGCGTGAAGTCGATTCAACTCTACGAGAGCCTCGGCTCCGATGAGAGCATGCATGCCCGCAACACCCTTGCGCTCTTGCTACGAG
Source organism: Allomicrovenator sp. (assembly GCA_041554035.1). Taxonomy (GTDB): domain Bacteria; phylum Myxococcota_A; class Bradymonadia; order Bradymonadales; family Bradymonadaceae; genus JBFFMO01. Next base: position 552 of record JBFFMO010001090.1, read on the forward strand.
ACGGCGGGCGTCCCAAAGAAGCGTTGATCGTGTTGGCTCAGGTGGCGTCACATCACCGTGCGACACGAAACCTGCAAGGTTTTGCCGTGGCCGCGCTTCATGCGGTGTCCTGCCACGCACTTCTTAACGACTGGGACGAGATCACAGAAGTTCTGGTGTCCGCAAGAGAACCGCTAAAAGCACTCCAAATGGCGCCACACGAGACCAGTCGCTCGTTGCAGATCGCATTTCAACGCGCGACAGACCCTTCCAAGCTTAAAGTTCTGCGACCCCTGCAGAAAATGTACGAGTCCATCGATCCGCGAGCCTGGTAAGTGGGCTTCTACCAAGACAAGACCGGCGCCAATGGCGCAGCCCAGAAGGCTGGCTGGAGAAGCGAGATCGAACGATCATTTCGTTTTGAGTGGATATCCCATGTCATTGAAAAATCGGGATTTACAAATCTGTCAATTCTTGACATCGGATGCGCCGACGGCGCACTTGTTGAGCACCTAGGTCCGAACGAGAAGTCGATCTATGTTGGCGTCGAGGTTTTGCCCTATTTTCTGGCTGAAGCCAGAGCCAGATATCCGCATGCGAAGTTCATGGAGGGTGACTTTCGCGAGATCGAATTGCCGGAATGTGACGTGGTCGTCGCGCTGGGCACCACGATCGGCGACCAAGGCCCGACGACCCCGGCGGAGATTTACGCGGCGGCCAAAAAAACCGGCGCCCGCATCATCGCCCTCAGTACCGTTGCTGGACCCAGTTCAGACCCAGCGCTCGTCGCGTTTTCACCACCACCGCTTTCATCAGGCTGGATACGTACGTTGGGCCCTGCGATCCACGGCGAACACCTTTGGGTTGATGCTCTCCACGAGATTCCCTACGTCGACGTGCGAGTGCTCTTTGACCGCGCGAATCGATTCTGCGATTCGCCACCCGGACCAGCGGCGATGCTTGCGGCGCGACTGGGGCTGACCGATATCGTCGCAGCGCTGAACAACGACCACCCAGATGACGAGCACGTGAAGCTGGCGGCGGAGTGGTTAACGCTCATGGGCCGGGGCTGAGATAAATTACCGGGCGCAGAATCACTGTCAGACAAGCGCAGAAACGCAGCTACGCGGCTAACGCGGTCTTTGCCCTCAAAGCAAATCACATTGAACTGAGCGCCCGCCAAGGCCATAGTGGTCACACGAAGCGCGCAAAGATCGGCGCGTAGCAACCTACTTTGATGCATCAAGTCGCCCGGAAGCACGCATGACGACCGTCTCAGCGCAAAATTACCTCAAAGCGATCTACCATATGGAGGCGCGCGGAGTGCGGGCCACCACAAAGGCGATCGCCGAGGCATTGGGCGTTTCGCAGCCGTCGGTGACTTCGATGTTGCAGTCTTTGGCTGCCGAAGATCTCGTCATCTATCAACCCTATAAAGGGGCTCATCTCCAGGAACGGGGCACCTCGGTAGCGCTTCAAGTCATCCGAAAGCACCGCCTCATCGAAATGTTCCTGGTAGAGACGCTTGGGTACACT
>JBFFMO010001091.1:0-2063 GCA_041554035.1 Allomicrovenator sp.
AATCCTGAAGACATCCAGATCGGCGACTTGAAAGGTGTTCGATTTCTGGCCACCGATAATCCGCGTCCTCGCGAAGAACGTTATAGCGTGGGAGTCGAAGAGTATTTGCCGTGGATCCAGATGCACCGCAACGGCCTGGCCATCGAGCGAGCCGAAGGTTTGCGCCGGGTTCGGTATGAACAGTTGGTCGACTCTTCCAAACCGAGCGCGGCCTTTAAGGCTCAGGCGCGTCGATGGATTGAAGCCGCAGGCGAAGCCAGTGAATTGGACCGTGCAAAATCGTTATTCTACGCCGTGTCGGCCTGGATTCCTGAGCCCTCGCTCGGTGACCTGAATACCGATGTGAGCCATGCCGTGCTTACCCGCGAAGGCAACTCGATGACTTTGCTGCGCGCGGTCTTCAATGAAGCCGGAATCAAGAACGACCTCTATTTCATCCGCAGCCCTTACGCCGCTCCAGAAAAGCTTCCGACACGTGAAGCGGGCAATTTCAACACGCCCATTCTTCGGGTCGACATCGACGGTGAGGGCTATTGGCTTTCACCCTCGGGACCCGACGCGATGTTTGGAGCCGTCGAACAACAGAATTTCGGGCAAGAACTGATGTGTGTGACGTGCAAGTCCGCGACTGATGGTGTCGCTCGCCTTCCAACGACTGGCTTTCCCGAAAACGCCGAGAACGTGGTGATCAAGGCCGAAGTCGATGATAACGGCGACCTTGCCGGGACCCTTCAGGTCATCTTGAAGGGCGCTGCGGCCGAGCCCCTGCGCGCTGGACTGCGTGCCCGTGCCGATGATGCCAACCGTGAAAAGCTGATGGGAGCGATTGCGGCTCAATTGGTTTCCGGAAGCACGGTGCAATCCTACGAGATCATCAACGAGAAGGCCCCAGACACGACTTTGGAGCTTATGATGAAGATTACCCGTTCTGGCTTCGCGCGGCCCAATGCGGGCGGCATGGGCATCGAGACCCGCCTTTTTGACGAACCCATCGCGCGGGTCTTTGCCCCATTGCCCGAAAGAACGGTCCCGATGATGATCGGTTATGCCCGACAGGGTGAACAACACCTGGAATTGACCTTTCCACGCACACCCAAGGTCTTGAGCCTAACCGGCACGCGAGACGTGAGCTCTAAATTCGGGTCGTTCAAACGTTCGGTGAACGTCGAAGGCAACACCCTGACCCTGGATAATACGGGCACTTTGCCTATCCAACGCGTGCCCGTCGACGCCTACCCGGCTTTCCAGAAATGGGCCGTCGACGTCGAGCAGAACTCCCCGTTCGTGGTGGTCTACTGAGGTCCTGCGGCCGGTGTCGGGTTTCAGGTGGTCGGGTTTCAGGAGTCGCAGGCGCGGTGTCAGGTTTCAGGTGGTCAGGTTTCGGGAGTCGCAGGCGTTGCGACATGGTACGCGGGCATCCTGCCCGCATGCGCTTGGTGCGCAGGCCCTCTGGCCTGCATTGCGATTGGTGACTGTCAGGTTTCAGGTAGTCGGGTTTCAGGAGTCGCAGGCGTTGCGATTGGTGCGGGCTCCAGCCCGGCTGTGCGATTGGTGATTCCCCTAGGTCCGGCGTACTCCCAGAGCCACTCACAACAGAACTGATACCCGATACCCGATAACCTGAAACCGCCTACCGCTCACCGCTCACCGCCGCCGGCATCAAGGCTCGCAAAAGCACAAAGCCTGAGGCAGCCAACGCGCCCAAGACGCCAATGCCGAGCAGCAGATCGTTCAAGATGGGGTCGGGAACACTGTCGAAACCGATGATGCGCGGCAGGATCACGCCATTGACCGCATTTAGCGCAGCATGACTGGCGATGGCAGGCCACACTGACCCACTTCGCCAGGTCAGCCAGGCAAAAAATGCCCCCACGATCGTGAGCGGGACAAGCGACATTTCATTAAAATGGATGATGCCAAAAAGCAGCCCATTCAACCCGATCGCCAACGCAACCGGCAGATGTTTGAGCTGTACCTTCAACAAGGTCCCGCGAAAGAGGAACTCTTCGCAGACGGGGGCAAAAACCGTGATGGCGATGGCGCCGGCCATGGCTTTCCAGAGC
>JBFFMO010001092.1:0-2060 GCA_041554035.1 Allomicrovenator sp.
CGTATTCGAGGTTCAGCAGCGGTACGACAAAATTGGTATACGCCACGACAGACCACACGAAAAACATGATCATCGCAATGAAACTTTGGGCAACCCGCTCGCCATCTGGATGATTCATGGCGATCGTCGCGATGATCGGGCCGTCCAAATAGATGGCCCAAATCGGCACCATCGCAAGGACGGTGAGCACTGCCCCACGCGAGAGCACAAACCAACGGTAGGTGTTCCCTTCGTCGTCGCCCTGCTCCACCGTGGCCCCACCAAAAACGGCCTGCGTACCGCTCAGCCACGCGCCCGTAGCCGCGAGGGAGAGGGCAAGGGCGAGCACGACCCGCAACATGGCAACTGGCGTGGAAAGGGCCGCACGTGCGATTTCGGGCATGCCCACAAGGGCGGGCAAAATCGATACGGGGAAAAGTAAAAGGCAACCCGCGCCGGATCGCTGAGACAACGACACCGCACCCACAAGCAGGGGAATGAACGCTGTGAACACAATCCAGGGGCTTGGTGAGGACACCGCAAACACAGCGGGCGCACAGAGCTGTACCCAGACACTAAGTCCGAGCAGCGCCACGGCGATGGATGACGCCCGTTTCCATGTTGAGGACTGGGTCAATTAGACCTCATTGAACCTGCCATCGAGCCGACATTTTCTGGCCGTCGCGTACAAAGTCGATGCTAAGAACCGGCGCTTCCTTCAGTCGATTCCATGCTTGCAGATAATCGTCCGGACGCTCGATCTTGATGCCATTCAAATGGGTCAACACGTCGCCTTGTTTGACCTGCGTTTGCAGAAACGCAGTCACGGCCGGGGTCAAAGATGCGATTTTGTAGCCTTCAAACCCGCTCGTACCGTGGACGGGATCGACCACGACCTGCGTCAGTGCGAAGGCCGGACCGCGTCGCATGAAGGAATCAATCTCGGCGCGTTTGACGATCGGTTGGCCTTCCTCAACAACGTCCTGTGCTACATCGCTCGTTGAGCGAGGTTGAACGGCATTCGTGATGACGTCAGGACCCACCGGTTGGCCGCTCGCCTTCGCGTCTGTTGGAGGATCCGAGAGCTTGTCTGCTTTTTCTGGGGATCCAGCGCAGCCGGCCATCAACAATACAACCATCCCAAATTTCAGATTCATGCTTTTCCTCGAATGATCTCAAGCATCTCGGCGGAGCTCGGAAACTTATACTCAGGCAGGCCTTTCTGCTCGGCGATCTTTTTTTCGTGAGCCTCAAGGACCTCGATGTCGGAGTATTCGACCACGAGTGCTCCTCGCGACGTCAACAACTCGCGAGCCCTCATGTCGGCACCATCTTCGGTCGAAACTGGGGATTTCGCAAACTCCCCATCGAGCCATGCCAGCACCTCGTCGCAACCCTGATTCGCGTCAAGGCGCGCCTTGCCCACCAGACCGTCCGAGGCCTTTCGGGCCCAACCGACCACAAAAACGCCCCACATCGGCTCGTCTTCGACCGGATCGTAGACCATATAACGGTCACGTTCTGGCTGGACGTCCCACGGCTCCGAAACCACGGCAAAGGTCCTTCCATCGGGCGCGAGCGGCAATCCGATGCCAGGCTCAATGCTGTCACCGATCGCAAAAACCACCGTGTCGCAAGGCAGGACCTCTTGCGCACCGGTACTTGAAACAGAGACCCGATCCCCGCGCATCACCAATGTCGTAATGTCGCATACGAGCCCGGTCACGTGACCGTCCGCTGATTTCTGAATCGCAGCAGGACTGCGCAGGTAGCGGATTTTCAGGCGCGTGGGGGTTTCGGTCTCCAAGTCGGATTCGGATTGAGCCAGGAGTTCGTCCAGAAAATCGGAAGGATTCTGTCCCACCGAACGAACTTGTCCGTCGATGGCGGCAAATTCCTCGACCAGAGCTTCGATGTCCAGCGCGCCGGCGACCATCTCCATCTCTTTATTGGTGTAGGCGCGTTCACCGGGCCCTCGGCGCCCCACCATTGTTGCGGTGGCGACTTTCTTTTCACACACAAGCCAGTGCAGGATGTCGAGACTCACGTTCCCCATCCCCACGACGCATACGTTCTGACCA
>JBFFMO010001093.1:0-2059 GCA_041554035.1 Allomicrovenator sp.
GGGCATCGCCCCATTTGATGCGGCCCGGTTCAAGGAACTGATCTCGCCATAGCCCGCCTTGACGCCCCAATTTTGGCCGTGCTAGCGTCCCGCCCGCTTAAAAGGTCGCTTTCAGGCCGTTTGATGGACATAGAATGAATCGTACGTGGCAGGGTATTCTCATCTCGATGTGTTTGGCAGCTCCGGCTGGTGTTCTGGCGCAGGAAGCTCCTCCGCAGGCGCAACCGGCCAAGGACCCCACGACGACCAAAACCAAACCGGTTGTCACCGACGACGCCAAGAAAGCTGCAACCGACGCCGATGTCGCCGCGGAAGAGCCCGCAGTGGCGGAAGAGCCGGTTGAAGAGGCGGTCGAAGAACCCGTTGAAGAAGTCGTCGAAGAGGTGGTTGAAGAAGAAAGCGAAGAGCCGTCAGGCCTTGGTTCTCCGATTGCCGACCTTGCGTCCAACGAGTTTGAACCGCTTGAAGACATCGAAGAAGGGAGTCTGGCTCAGATCATCCCCGCCGACGTCTATCCTCGAGTCGAGTGGCATGGCGGATTCCGCCTGCGCTCCACCGCAGCCATCAATTGGGATCTCGACACCAACGGAACCTCCGCGGTGATTCCGGCGCTCGAAAGCTACGTCAGTGGCGCGGCTCCCGACAAAGAAGAAAGCGCCATTGCCGACCCGGGCAAGGACACGCTTTGGAACACGAATATGAGACTTCGGCTTGAGCCGACGATCCACGTGACCGAGGCCTTGGGCGTTCATATCGAAGTCGATTTGTTGGATAACGTCGTGCTCGGTAGCCTCCCCGGCAAAGGCAATGACACCGTTTCGCCCGACCTGACACGCACGCTGACCGACTCGTCGCAAATCAGCCCGCGTGAACGTTCGTGGTACGAAGACGCCATGCAGATCAACGAAGCCTATGGCATCGCTTCGACCCTTTTTGGTGAACTTCGTGCTGGCCGTATGGATGACCATTGGGGTCTGGGCATGTGGCTGAACGACGGAGACTGTCAGGACTGCAACTACGGCACGAACGTCGATCGCGTCATGATTCGCACAGGCATCGCAGGCTTCTACGGCTTGGCTGCCATCGACTTTCCCGACGAGGGCGTGACCACCCAAAGCCCCTATCGTCTGGGCGGACAGCCTTACGATCTCTCGCAGATCGACGACACCGACCAATTCACCTTTGCGGCGATGAGCCGAGCTACCACACCCGAAGAACTTGAAATGCGTCAGAAGCATTTGCTCGACGACGATGCCCTGGTTCTTGAAGGCGGCCTTCTTTATCGCTACCGAACACAGGCAGGCACCTTCGACACGAGCTCGCTCACCGATGAACCTGTCTCGGCAGACAGCCCTCCCACGCTTTCGTACGTCGGCTCGTCGATCCATGTATTCGACGTTTCAGCAGACCTGATGTGGCAGCCGGATTACGACCGTTCGGTCAATATCCGACTCGAAGGCCTGCTTGGGTTTGGAACGATCGACAACACCTCTGGCCTTCCAGTCGGCGGCGACACGTCGCCCACGCTGAGCGACGCGGTCAATTGTTTCGATGAGCTTGAGCGCCAGGCAAACGCAGACCGTTGCCTTGCGACGGATGAATCGATTCTTCAGTTCGGTCTGGCCATGGAATCCGACATCAAACTCAAGGGACCTGTCACCTTCGGTTTGAATGCAGGATTTGCCAGCGGCGGAACGTCTTCGAATTGGGGAACCGGCGGAAAGAACTTCGATTTCTTCCGGTTCAATCCTGATTATCAGGTCGACTTGATTCTTTTCCGCAACGTGATCGGAACGGTCACCAACGCTGCGTACTACAACCCACACGCCAGCATCGAATTCCTTCGTGGAAGCGACCGACACATGCAGTTCGACATGGATGCGATCTTCTCGCACGCCATCAAATCCGAAGCCACTCCAGGCGGCGAGAGCCTGCTCGGTTTGGAGTTCGACGGTGCCGTTCGATACATCGTCCTCGATGTCTTTGAAGCCGCCCTCGAAGCCGGCGTACTCTTCCCATTCGCAGGCCTTGGTGCCCGCGAAGACGAAGCCAAGTACAC
>JBFFMO010001094.1:0-2059 GCA_041554035.1 Allomicrovenator sp.
TCGACGAAGGCGCCGAAGTCGACCACGTTGACGATCTTGCCCTTCACGCGATCACCCAATTTATGGGTCGCAGCGAAGGTCTGCCACGGATTGTCCTGAAGTTGTTTGATGCTCAGGCTCAAACGACGCTGAAGAAGGTCAACGCTTCCGACCTTCACTTGGACCTCTTGTCCGACCTTCAACACATCCGAGGGATGATTGACGCGTTCTGTCCAAGACAGCTCGGTGACGTGCACAAGACCCTCAAGGCCATCGGCAACCCGAACAAACGCGCCGAAGTCGGCCAGACTCGTCACCGTTCCCGAAACGACGTCGCCTTCGGCAAATTTGGCGGCTTCGTCTTTCCACGGATCGTCGAGCAATTGCTTGCGTCCCAGTCCAAGGCGGTTTCGTTCTGGATCGTAGTCCAAAACGATCACCTCGATCGCATCGCCGGGGCGGAACAAATCCGATGCGGATTCGTGGCCCCATCCCATATTATCTTTGTGCAGGAGCCCCTCGACTCCGCCGATATCAATGAAAGCACCGAATTTGGTCAAATTACGAACGATGCCGTTAAACACCTGACCAGGCTGCAAATTTTTAAGGAGTTCGTCACGGCCTTCGGCTCGGACTTCCTCAAGCAGCGCACGGCGACTCAGAACAACGTTGCCCTGACGTTTGTCGAATTCGACCACGCGGAAGAGTTCACGCATTCCAAGGTAGGAGCCCGGGTTTTCCACGCGATGCAGGTCGATTTGGCTCATGGGCACAAACCCACGCATCCCAAAATCAACGCTCAGTCCGCCACGGTTGTGGCCAACGATCATGCCTTCGACAGGTTCGCCTGATTTAACAAGGCTTTCGAGGTGATCCCACATCTCAAGCTTTTCAGCTTTCTGAACCGACGAGGCCCAGTAGCCACCCCAGGGCCGCTCAACGAGCACCTTTGCCGTGTCGCCCACAGCTGGAAGACCGGTTCGCGCGAATTCATCTTTGCTCACGAAGGCTGGCACATCGGCACCGATGTCAAAGAGCACGCCGTCCTCAAGGATTTCGGAAACTTTGGCTTCCACGATCGCGTTGAAAAGCATTTCTTGGGGATCGACTTCCGTCTCTTCGATTTCGTTCACTTTGAACTCCGGGTAGGCCTATAGGCGGCCGTTCTTACTATAAGCTTGCGCGAGAATCCAGACCGCGAGCAACGGCCTCCGAAAGCAATCGTGCCGCGGCCGCAGGATTTTGCGATGCGCCGATTTCCCGGACCACTGCCACGCCTGACGCCCCGGCCCGAATCACGTCAGCGGCGAGCGCTGAGGTGATGCCTCCAATTCCCACGAATGGAAGGTCGATTTGGGAGGCAACGGATGCGACGAAGTCGAGGCCACGTGGGGCCGAGGCGTCAGATTTCACGTCACGAGCCTCGAAGATCGCTCCGCAACCAAGGTAATCTGCACCTTCGGCTTCGAGCGCGATCGCACGCTCTACTGAGCCCGCTGAGCCACCGATCAACAGATTCGGGGCGACGGCGCGGGCGGCCGAAATCGACATGTCATGTGGACCCAGATGAACGCCATCGGCAGCAAGGGCAACGGCGATATCCACCCGATCGTTGATCACAAAGAGCACGTCATGGGTCGTGCACAGGTCTTTGAGTTGCGCGCCGAGCATCAACCACTCGTGAGACGAGGCGTCTTTCAACCGGAGTTGAAGCGCAGTCGCCCCACCCGCGATCGCCTGCTCCGCGACCCATATCGGGTCGGCAGACACAAAACGCGGATCCAGGATAAAGTAGACCCGCAATCGATCCGCGAGACTCATCTGATGCCCTTCCGAGCGACTTCCTCGGCCTGCAAATCAGCCCGGTAGCTCGACCGAACCAAGGGGCCAGACTCGACATGTCCAAAGCCCATGCGCTCGCCTTCAACCTTAAACATCTCAAATTCTTCGGGGGTCACCCAACGCATCACGGGCAGATGCCGTTTGCTGGGGCGAAGGTATTGGCCGAGGTTCAGGACTTGAACACCGACGTCGACCAGATCTTTCATCGTCGCCAGAACCTGATCATTATCCTCGCCCA
>JBFFMO010001095.1:0-2052 GCA_041554035.1 Allomicrovenator sp.
GATATGTCGGTGATGCCTGCATCCACCCCAGCACAAGCCGATGTCGAGGCTGAATCCGACGGTGGTTGTTCGGCAACGGGTGGGGCCATGGATGCGTCTTGGCTCCTACTTCTGGGACTGGGGCTGGTGAGACGCCGCAAGCATTTCTAGAAATGGCGTGATTTCTTGGTTTGTCAGGCGTTCAACGTACCCTAAGATGCGGGCGATCAGGGTCCCGTAACCGATATGGGGAGATTCATAGAATGCAGCGCCGCCTACTAGTTTGTTTTGTTGTTTTGCTCGCTTGCCAGAGCGCAGATGCTCTCGCCCAAGAATATAACGCGCAGACGTTCACACCTGCTGCCGGTCCCAATGCTGCCTATTCTGTCGAGTACGGCCGCACACTGGAACACCTGCAGCTGACCGGTGGTGCACTCCTCCATTATGCTTCGCGCACGGTGGTTGAGGAATTTGCCAACGGTTCTGAGGACGCCATTGTTGACCAACAACTGGCCGTGCATGCGCTTGGCGCCATCGGTTTGACCGAGTGGGCTGAATTCGGTGTGGGTATTCCAATCTATCTCGTCAACGACGTGGTTTGGAACGGCGAGGTCCGCGAGGGCGTGACGCTTGGCGATATTTCGCTCCGGCCCAAGATTTCATTCCTCAATGACAGTGAATCACCCGTCGGCCTTGCCCTTCTGGTGGACGTGACCCTTCCTACAGGTGCCGCGGACCGTTTCATCGGTGCAGGATCTGTGACGGCGACTCCTCGCCTCGCTTTCGACGTGAAATTGGCAGACTGGCAATTCGCCGCAAATGCGGGGGCGTTGCTCCAGACGAGCCGCGAGATTCGCGGAACGGAGCTTGGCTCCCAGCTGATCTGGGGTGCTTCAGCAGAGTATTCATTCCTGGAAGGCATCTTGCTTTTCGGCGGTGAAGTCACGGGCCGTACGGATTTTAACGACCTCTTTGGTCAACAAGTCACTCCAGTGGAAGGTCTTGCTGGCGCCAAGTTGGTCTCGAGTTCGGGTGTCGTTGTGACCGCCGCTGCTGGAGCAGGTATTGCCGGTGGTATCGGGTCGCCCGAGTTTCGTGCCCTGCTTGGCGTGGGCTACGCACCGCGTGAATTGGATTACGACAAAGACGGCATCCTGAACTCAGATGATAAGTGTCCTCAAGATGCCGAAGACCTGGATGGTTTTGAGGACCTCGATGGTTGCCCCGAAGCGGACAACGATTTGGACACGATTCTGGACGCCGATGACAAGTGCCCAACCGAGCCTGAAGACAAAGATGGCTTCCAGGACGAGGACGGCTGCCCCGACGAGGATAATGACGCTGACGGCCTCGCCGATGCGAAAGACCAATGCCCTGACCAAGCTGAAGACGTTGACGGGTTCCAGGACGAAGACGGCTGTCCCGACGAGGACAACGACAATGATACGTTGGCCGACAACGTCGACAAGTGCCCTGACGATGCAGAAGACATGGACGGGTTCCAGGACGACGATGGCTGCCCAGAAGCCGACAACGACAACGATGGCCTCCTGGATGCGGACGATAAATGTCCAAACGAAGCAGGGATGGTCGAAGACGGCGGTTGCCCTCCTAAGGAAACCAAGGCTGTCCGAGAGGCCGGTCAAATCAAGATTCTAGACCTCGTGTACTTCGAGACCGGCAAAGCGGCCATCAAGCAGGAGTCATTCAATCTGCTCAATCAGGTCGCGCTCATCCTGCGTTCTAACCCTGATATCACCAAGATCGAGATCGGTGGGCATACCGACGATGTTGGCAGAGACGACAAGAACCTGAAGCTCTCGCAAGAGCGTGCCGATTCCGTGAAGGCCTACTTGGTCTCCAAGCAGATCGACGCGGCTCGCCTTGATGCCGTGGGTTATGGCGAACTCCAGCCCGTGATTCCGGGTCGGAGCAAGGCCGCACGCGCCGCAAATCGTCGCGTGGAGTTCAAGATTATTGCTGATGGGACCGCCAAGTAGCGAAGGCGCTTGGCATTATAACAGGCCACGGTCGTGGCCAAATTGAAGAGGCCGAGCATTCATGTTGCTCGGC
>JBFFMO010001096.1:0-2051 GCA_041554035.1 Allomicrovenator sp.
ACTCGCATAAAGCGCCTCACGGCGAAAACGCTCGACGATCTTGGCGTCATGGGACGCCGTCGGCTTGAGCACCTTGAGGGCCACAAACCGGTTCATGTCCTCTTGGTGCGCGCGATACACAACCGAAAAGCCACCCGAACCGATGACTTCGACGATTCGAAAGCGGCCGGCTACGACATCGCCAGGTCTCAATTTGGGCTGTTTTGTGGCCATGTCGTTCAGGGTGAAAAGGAGTCGCCAAGTTATCGCCTAAATGGAGCGGCTTGGCAACGTCGGGCTCTGTGGTTATCAGGTTTCAGGTAGTCGGGTTTCAGGAGGTCGATGTCGGTTGTCGGCCGGTTCGCGGGCATCTGCCGGCATTGTGATTCGGCCGACGGGGCCTGCTACCGTTGGAGCCACGCATACTCATCGCAGGGCGCGGCTGGAGCCATGTTTACCGATCGCAGGGCGTGGGTGGAACCACGCGTACCCATCACGGGACGCATAGGGCTCGGCGATTTCGAAGGATTTCTGTGATCACCAAAGTCGTCGAGTAGCGAAGTCTTTAGGCGTCCATCGCCACGATCAACGCCGCGAAAAGCAGCTCGGTGGGGTTCAGCGACACGATTCTTTTATGGGTCTTAAATCGCTCCATCAGCGACGCCGTCTGGCTCGATGAAATCGGGTCGCCCTCTCCCAGCAATTCCATGACGCGTGCGCCCTCGCGTTGCAGCAGGGGAGTGGCCAGTTTGCTGGCGTCCAGCAGCGGCAAAAACCGTGTTTTGGGCACTCCATGGCCCTCGATGACGATGAGGTAGATTCCTGCCAATCGTCGGCGTTGTTTGGCGTTTAGCCGCACGGCTGTGACTCGGCCCCGTGGGCTGTCTTCGAGTTCGGCGAGCAGCCCTTCGACCAGGGTGTGGCCATTGGCAAAGAAGTCGACGACGTCGTTGGCGACGCCTTCTTTGCGATTAAAGGTGCCCAAAAATCGGTCGTCTTCGTGAATGCCCGGAATGGCATCGACTTTCACGCCACTGCCGTATTGAACAAAATAGACTGAGGTCCCTTCTTTTTCGACGACTTGCAGCCCAATTCTGTCTGCGGCTTTCAGGCAGAATTTTTCGGTCAAAGAATCGAGGTCGTCTGGGATTTGGGCCAGAATGGCTGGCGTGTCTTCCCGTTTATGAGAATCCGGAAACTCCCAGCCTTCGCGATGCCGAGCACCCATGGTTGCCCGCTCAAAAATGCCGAGTTCCTCGTAGACTTCAACCTGCGGGTCGCCGGTTCGAAAATACGTGATTGGGATTTCACCAGAGCGACCGATGCGGTCGAGCCGTCCAATGCGTTGCTCGAGCACCATCGCGTCGTTGGGCAGGTCGATATGGACGATATGCCGGCAAAACTGGAAGTTTCGACCTTCGGAACCCGCACCGGAGGACACCAATACTGGGTTTGCCGAAATTCTAAATTGGGCCAATTCGATGTCGCGCGACGACGTGCGCATTTCTTCATGAAACATAAAGGCACGGGTCTGCAGCGCACGTTCAAGCTCGGCATGCAGTTTTTTGGCGCGTTTTGCATCGTTCACAAAAACCAGCGCCTTTTCGCCTCGCAGCTTCCAGCCTTTCGCTTGTTCGACCAGCCATTGGACACGTTCGTCGTGCTCATCAAGGTCGCCGGCTTTGCATTCAACCGGCATGGGGACACGCGTTCCTAGCGTGTCCATATCCGCACGAGTCACAGCGCTTACCCGTTCAAACGAATAGCCATTTGCCGTCTTTTCGAAGGGCAGACGCAGGGCTTCGGCCAGCCGCAAAAAACCTTTTTCGTCGTGCTGAAAAGGAGTCGCCGTCAGCATCAACGCGTGCGGCGCGTCTTTTAAAATGGGAAATATTACACTTTCTAGATTTGCGTCGACGGAACGGTGGGCCTCGTCGACAACCACCAATTCTGGGGCGGCGTCGCGTAAGGACGTTTTTAAATCAGGGTGTTTTGCGAGCAATTCAAAAGAAAGAATGGAAAAAGGGTGCACATCAAACGGATTTACTTCGGGTCCAAAATCTGTCGCGACC